>JAZDLZ010000157.1:0-11595 GCA_043801535.1 Pseudomonadota bacterium | reverse complement strand
GCCCTTCCCGAGATGCTCGTCGCCGCCGGTCGAGTTGATCTATTCCTTGGTCCTCTCACGGCAAGCGCTGCGGCAACGTATTCCGAAAACGGATTGCTCGAGAACGACCACCTGGGGACGGCCGTTGCCATAACCAGCGCTCTGCTCCCGGGCTCGTCGGGCGCTCTGGTCGTGGGGTCTCCGGGTGGTCGGACACGCGCAGGAGCGCCAAACGGCAATGTGCGCCTACTTCACCTGATCGATGGGACGCAACTCGAGGACGGAGTGATTCCCGGGCTTGAGTCATATGACAACCTGGGCGCGAGTGTCCTCGCCGCCGGCGATCTCTTTGGCGATGGGCTCGATGACTTGGTGGCTGGCGCGCCCTTCGCCGATGGTGCTGGCGATGACGCTGGTCGCGTTCACTTGTACCGCTAGAGAGAGATGGAGGCGGTCATGAGGAAACAATGCATACTGTCGGCTGCCGCCCTTGTCACGCTGTTCGCGTCTCGGTCCGCGGTGGCCGAGACTACTGATGAGGTCGCTGCAGCGTCCGCTCGCAAACCCATTGCGGCCGGAATGAAGCTCGGCTACATGAAGCCAAGCTCGGTCGTCGACGGTACTCTCAGCATCCTACTCGAATTCCGTTGGCGCCTGCCCTGGCACGAGCGCCGCCTGGCCGCTGCCGTCGAGGTCGGCTGGAATCGCCTCGTCGGCAGCGGTGAGCAGGTGGACCAACAACTTGGAAGCTATCGTTTTGAGTGGTCGAGCCACTCGGTTCCAATCCATCTCGGCCTCGAATACGCGTTGCCGATCGGCGGGCTCCCAATCTGGCTTCAGCCATTCGTCGCCGCCGGTTTCGCGATGGGACCAGTCATGAGCAGCGCGGACTATCGCAATGCGGACGGACACTCCTTTATCACCAAGAACCCTGGCGACGGCTTTGCGCTCGGTTTCTTTGCGGGCGTGGGCGCAACCCTGCCGCTTGGTCCTGGGCAGGCGCTGGCAGAGTACCGCTATGAGAGCCTTCGGACCGATATGCAGTACCCATGGGTGAACCCGGCGGCTGGGGAATTCCAAGGTCATACCCTGCATTTTGGCTATCGGCTTGAGCTCTAGGGAGGACACGGACATGCGTTCTATTCACCGGCTTGGAATCATCTGTCTGCTCCTTTCTTCTGTGGAGTCTGGTTGTTCAGACCAAGAATTTACCGTCAACCTCGATCAGCCGTTGCGCGTGGTGGCGTTGGATCCAACCGGGGAAGCCGAAGGCGTGCGCATCGATACCGTCGTCCGAGCCACATTCTCCGAGCCGGTCGTCGCCTTGTCTGTGAACGCGCAGAGCTTCTATCTCGAGCAGCTTGCCGACGATGACACCACGACGCCCGTTGACGCGACGGTCGAGCTCGATGCGGCGACTATGACTGCTGCTCTGCGGCCCAAGGATCTACTCGCCTACTCTGCTCGCTATCGGGTAGTGATCACCACGGCGATCGAGCGTGCGCGAACGCCTGCGGCAACGCTCCCGGTGGAGGTTCGATCGACCTTCACGGTTGTCCACCCTCCGGCGTTTCGCCTGGTCGCGTTCAACCCGGCGCCGGGCAGCAACAGCGCCGCCGTCGACGCCACCCTGGAGGCCGTGTTCAACCAGCCAGTGGCTGCTCCCACCGTCAGCGCGAGCTCCTTTGCGGTGGCGGACGCCGATACCGGTGAGACGATCACTGGCCAACTCACGGTGGCCGACACCATCATCGAGTTCGTCCCGGAGGCTCCCTTCGGGTACTCGCGTGAGATAAGAGTGAACCTTGCCACTACGATCGCCTCGACGGTTGCCACGCCCCAGGGAGGTCACCTCGAGCATGATTTGTCGTTCGTCCTCGGCACGATCGACCCCCCGCAGCTTGCAGTCGTCTCGGCCACTCCGGGTGCAGGCGCCGACGATGTTGCTGTCGACAGTGTCTTCAGCGTTCTTTTCGGCGAGCCTATTGATCCAGCTTCGGCGACTGCCGAGTCCGTGATCATGGAAGATGTGACGGACCCGATAGCGCCCGTTGCGCTCGAGGCCGAAGATGATATTGCTCGCCTGGCATTCTCCGAGGGAAACACCCGCATCACGTTCGATCCTGTCGGTCACCTTGGTTTCACTCGCAGCATCCGGGTGACTCTCAAGGGCTCGGCCGATCCGGCCGCCGCAGCGCTCTGCTCCGCACGCGCCACCGACGACGGGGGATGTCTTCCCGCCGACGTAGTCTACGAGGTCAAGACGATCGATCCGCCGCAGCTCCGAGTGGTCGCCACCATGCCAGGCGCGGGCTCGGTTGGCGCACCTATTGACACCGCAGTGTCGGTGACATTTGGCGAGCCTGTCGAGGACTTCACCACGGACCCGGCGACGGTGGATGACCATATGCTGATCGAGGATCTGTCGAATCCCGGCACGCCGGTGGCCATCGCCGGTACCTACAGTCTGTCGGTCGACGGCCAGACCGTTACCTTCCTGCCAGACGATCCACTCGCCTACGCCACGGACTATCGGGTGACGCTGTCGACTCTCGTCCGCTCGCTGCGAGCCACCGAAGAGGGAGGATTCTTGCTCGGCGATGTCGAGTATCTCTTCCGCTCCGAAGAGCCTCCTCCGCTATTGCTCGTGGCGGTAGTTCCGTCCGGTGATGGTATGAATGTCGCCCGCCGCACTGCCGGTGAGACACCGGAGCCCATTGTCCTGCACTTCAGCGAGGACGTCGATCCAACAACTGTCGGGAGTAATGTCACCGTCGTCGACTTCCAGGGCAACGCGGTTGCGGGTACTCCGGCAGCTCTCGGCGACCAGGTGACGTTCGAGCCCGCCCTGCCGCTAGCCTACTCGAGCCAATACATGGTCACAGTGGGCGCCGGTATCGCATCCACCCGGGGCGGTTCCCTCGCCATGTCAGTGAGCTTCGTCTTCGATACCCTGGATCCGCCGCCGCTTACCCTGGTGGCAGCTACTCCCTCGGATGGTAGCCAGGATATCGTTCGCACCGAGCCTATTGTTCTTGCTTTCTCGGAGGGGGTCGACCAGGCCGCCATCGCCTCGGCCCTCGTGGTGCGCGACGGCACCGGGGTAGCCGTCCCCGTGACGTTCGAGCTCGGTCCGGTTGCCGCCGACGACCCGACCAACATCGACCTCATTGGTGCCGACACGACCGTCACTATTAGGCCAACACCTCCCGACGGTGGAGCGACTTGGCCTACCTATCTCTGGCCTTATAGCGCGACGATAGAGGTTGGTATCCTCCCAAATGCCGCCTCAGACCGCGCCACGGATGGCAGCGGCAACCCGACCGGGCACAGGGGTGGTCTGCTGTCGAGACCGACCACGGTCGTCTTCGAAGTCGTCGACCCGCCGCCACTTCTCGTCGCCGACCGCTCGCCCGATATGGGGAGCGACCAGATTGCGCGCGGCCAGCCGATCACGGTGACATTCACCGAGGGAGTCGACCAAGCCACGGTGGTTCTCTTCGATGGTGGCAACGACGGGACGTCAACACTGTTCGTGACCGATTTGGCGACTGGTACAGCGATTCCGGGTACGATTTCCTTTAACGGGCCGGACGCGCCGTCGAATGCCGATTTGGTCGGTGTTGACAACCGCCTGACGTTCACCCCCGCCACTCTCTACGCCTACTCGGAGAATATCCAGGTGCGGATGACGACCGCCATCGCCTCCGATCGCGCCACCGCGGATGGAGGGCAACTGGTAGAACCGACGCTGGCGTGGACGTTTCATGTCCAGGATCCCCCGCCGCTGCTAATTGCCGACCGCGCGCCCAGCGCAGGCGCCCAACGGGTTGGCCGTGCGCAGCCCATTGTCGTCACGCTCTCCGAAGGAGTGGATCAAGACTCGGTTGTCCTGTTCGATGGCACCAATGCCGCCACGGCTACTCTCTTCGTCACCGATCTGTCGGATGCACCGCTTGCCGGTACGCTTTCGTATCGCGGCGCTGATGCTCCTCCGGGGACGGACTTGATCGGAACTGACAACCAGCTCACTTTCTCGCCAGCCGGGGGGTTCTGGGCCTACTCGCAGGACATCAAGGTTCGCATGCTCTCGAGCATCGCTTCGGATCGCGCCACCTCGGTGAGCGGTCACCTCGTCGATCCAACGCTGACGTGGACCTTCCACGTCGAGGGACCGCCGGTGCTGTACATCGTAGCCACGGATCCGGGCGCCTCCGAGGTCAACGTGCCGACCGGCGCCACGGTGACTGTAGTCTTCAATCAGACGATCGATGCCGCCACGGTCACCGACAAGAGCGTTGTTGTCCGCGATCTCACGGCGGGTGGCGCTGTCGTTGCCGGCGCGCGCACGCTCAACGGAGATGGCACGGCGATCGTGTTCAAGTCCGAGGTGCCGTTCCAGCTCGCCCACCAGATCGAAGTCGCTCTCTCCACTGCGATATGCTCGGTAATCGCGACCAGTGAGTCTGGCTGCCTGGCAACTGCCATAACCTACTCGTTCGAGATCGTCCCCCTGCCTCAGCTCCGGGTTATCTCGACGTATCCGATGGACGAGGCCGGCGGAATCGCCGTGACGACGGCGGTACAGGTGCGGTTCAATCTCGACATGGTCGAGACGGATCTCGACCCAGCAATCAATTCCGGCGTCGCCGTTCTCGCGGACGTCACCAATCCGTCGGCTCCTGACTCGACCGGGATCACCGTGACGCTTGCCAGCTTCAACCACACCACGTTGATCGCCACCTACAGCGTCGACGATTCTGCGTCCGGCACGCCGGGTGAGCTCGTGACCGGCACTCCGTACCTGTTCACCGTGCGGGGGGGCTCCACTGGCGTGAAGGCCACCGACGGTGGTCATCTCCTTGGCGACTACACCTTCGGTTTTTCCACTGGCCTCTCCGGAATGATCGTTGCGACGCGGCCAGCCTCGGGAGCGACGGGGGTCGACGTCGGCAGAGAGATCTGCGCAATCCTCAAGGAGCCGGTCGCGCCTGCCTCGGTAAACTCGACTACCTTCCGGGTCTCTTTCGAGGACAAGTTCGGGCGCACGATCTTTTTGCCAGCCCTGACCTACGAATTCTACGTGACCGATACCAGCACGCTCGATCGGCTGGAAGAAGACCCGGCGTTCGGAGGAACCGACAACGAGATCTGCTTCGTGCCAGACGATTCGCTGTTCGAGTGCTTCACTGATCAGAGAACGCTTCTCTACAACGAAGACTACGCCGCTCTCTTGACGACCGGCATCTCCACGATCGGAGGTCCGCTCGACGCGGACTTCTCTTGGCGCTTCACGACCGGCACGCCACCTGCGATCGAGTCTGCCTACGCCGAGAATGATGTGGTCAAGGAAGAGCCGCTGCTCGGGGCTACCGACGTCCCGATCAACTCGCACTTCGACATTGTGTTCGCCAGCGCGCTGATCGATTTGGGGAGCATCGAGCTTCTCGATGTCGGCGGAACGATCGTCCCGGCATCCGTCGGCCTCCTTGCGGATGGCAGGACAGTGCGCGTGACGCCGAGCGGCAACCTGATGTTCGGCGCTCAGTATTCGCTTGTTGCACGCAGCGGCACCGATGGTCCGATCGTCGCCGGTGGCAACTACCTGGACGGCGAGGTCACCTGGCACTTCACCACCAGCCCCGCAGCCACAGTGCTCGTCGCGCTTCCGGTATCACCACCCTCCGTGGGGGTGAACAGCCTCGCGGTCGTCGAGTTGTCCCGCGCGGTGCACCAACCGAGTTTGTCCTCGGAGACCGTATACCTGACGATAGATACGAGTCGCGTGCCGGCGCTCGTGTCGGTGCGCTCAGGTGGGCAGGCAATCACCTTGGTGCCCGCAGTGCAACTAACCGTCAACCAAGACCACATACTCCATCTGACTACCGGCTTGCTCGACTACCGTGGCAATCCGCTCGCCGTGGGCTTCGAGCATACGCTCCACACTTCGAATGGCAACGATTCATCGAACCCGTCGTTGTCGAGCACTGTGCCGTCAGACGGCGGAGAGCTGACTGCCGGTCACGCGTCGATCGTGATGACATTCAACAAGGCCATGAACGTCTCTTCGTTCGTGGCGACTGCATCAGACGGCGACAGCTCGGTCGAGCTGGAGCGCTGGACGGATGGCGGTGGCTCCTTCCTGGAGCAGATACCGGCCCGCTTCGAGTACGGCAACGCCAGTGGCACCTCGGTACGCATGTTGCCCGCCAAGTTCCTGGGGAGCGGCTTCTCGTATCGCCTTGTGCTCAAGCGAGAGGTCTCCGACATGGCTCGCAATCCGTTGTCTCCCGCGCCGCAGATCAGGTGGTTCGGCGTCGAAAACGACGCACCAACGGCGACACTGACGCCCGTGCACGGTGTGACCGGCGTTCTCGGCGAGGCGGCGATAACCGCGGCGTTCGCAGAACGAGTGGATTCCGCCACCGTTCACGCCGCGTCGTTCACCTTGGTCGATATGACCGCGTCTTCTCCAGTGGCTGGCCAGGTGAGCGTGGCCACGGACGGGCTCGCGGCAACCTTCCATCCGTTGGCAAGCCTACGCGCGGGTCATCAGTACACTGCCGCCCTCAGCACCAGCGTGACTGACACTGCGGGCATTGCGCTCGCGCTCACCACATCGACGTTCACTGTGATCGACTCACCACTGGTCGTCGAGTCGCTAGCCCCGGCGGATGGTACGACTGGTGTTGTCACCACGACTACCATTGTCGCCGATTTCGATCGGGCCTTCGATCCGGCGACGCTGGTGGCAGAGACCGTAGCTGCCGATGGGACGATCGAGCTCTACAATGCCAGCGCAGCGACACCGGCATTCGGCTGCTTTGAGACCGACCCCCTGGACGTGTCGCGCGTCTTCTTCCGGCCGGTCGACTCCCTGGCCGCGTCGACGCCGTACACTTTCACCGTCTACATCGGGGTCACCGACCACGCTGGCAACACCATAGCAGCCGACACTTCGGCCGACTGGTCGACAGCTCCCTAGAGCGCCGAGTGTGAACAAAAAAAGCCGAGCGTGTCCCGGAGAGTCGACGGCGATTGCTCGATCGACGGTGGCCAACCGATTGATTTGATCCGGGATTCCGGCCGCCTATTCAGGGACCGGTCAGACTCGCTTTACACTCTCTCGTCCGAACACTGCCTTTGGCCGGGATGCTGCTGCGCCGATCGAGGTTGATGCTGCCGAACGTCCGGACGCTGCCGCCACCTCCGGGCCAGACGCCCTGACTCCGCCAGATGACGCGGGGCAGCCCGACTCTCATCCGGTTACCGATGCTCTGGAAAAGACGGATGCGGAGCGGGATGAATTTTCGGACGAGAACGGCTGCAGTTGCCGAATCGGAACGCCGCCTTCTTCCGGCGTGCCATCGCCGCTACTTGGAGCTCTGCTACTTGGAGCTCTGCTACTTGGAGCTCTGGTCACTGTCATCGAGCGTCGACGTCGAGCAGGCCGACCGCCCACGCCACGATATCCTCGGCGCTCGACGATTCGTGCATCTTCTTGCGCAGTGCGGCAGCTCCGGCGATGCCGCGGACGTACCAGACACAGACTTTGCGCAGCTCGTGGTGTTGGCGCTCCGGCCTGGTCTGTGCTCGCACCAAGGCAAGGTGACGCGCGAGGGCTGCCGCCCGCTCCTCCATCGTCGGTGGGCCTGGCACAACTCCGGTCTCCTCGAACAGACGGATCGCCCGGAACAAGAACGGATTGCCTACCGCGCCGCGGCCGATCATGACCGCGTCGCAGCCGGTTTCGCCGCGCATGCGACGGTAACTCTCGACGTCGACGACGTCGCCGTTTCCCACGACCATCACCTGCCTGGGCAGCACCTCTCGGACTCGCCGGATTATGTCGAGGTCGGCGCGACCGCCGAATCCCTGTGCCCGGGTGCGGCCGTGAACGGTGATCATGGCGGCGCCTGCTTCGACGAGCTGAGCTGCCAGCTCGGGCGCGTTCTTGTGCTGCTCGTCCCAGCCTGCCCGGTGCTTGACCGAAACGGGAACGTGGGCGGGCAAGGAGCTGCGTACGGCACGAACGATGTCCCGAGCCAGCGCCGGGGTCCTCATCAGCGCCACCCCACACTCGCTGGCAATGATGCGCCTCGACGGGCACCCCATGTTGAGGTCGACGAGGGCAGCGCCAGCGGCGACCGCCAGCTCCGCGGCACGGGCCAGGGATTCGGGTACCCGGCCGAAGAGCTGTACTCCGAATGGACGACCGGACACGCTCGGTTGCAGCTTGGCCAGCGCGCCAGCAGCGCCGGATAGCAAGCCAGGTGCGGGCAGGAGCTCGGTGAACGTCATGGCAGCACCGTACTCCTCGGATATCGTGCGCAGCGGCAGGTCAGTGACCGAGGCCATCGGTGCCAGCAGCACCGACGTTCGCAGCTCCAGCGCGCCAATGCGCAGCATTCGCCGTCTGCCTACCTCGTGAATCCGCGCCGAGGTCCGCGGACGATCACCTCACGGAGAATCACCGCGTCGCGAATGAGCGATGGCTCGATCCACGAGCCACTGTCATGCCGTGCGCTTGCAGCCACGCCTGGCAACACGGTGCGTCCTCTGTCTTTCGATCGACGCTCGCGCGCTCCGGGGATCGCCGTCCTGGCACGGCCAGTGATCTGTCTGGTCTCGGCTCTTCGCGCCAGCACGGCAAGCGCCGCGCCAGCGACGAGAACACCGGCATCCTTGCCAGCATCCGGGGTGCGACCAGCGAGAAGCTCGTCGGCAAGGATCAGCGCGGCAGCGTGTCGCGCCTGGTCGTAGACCGGACCGACGATATCGCGCAGACTGGCTTCATCGAGCGCCGGGAGCGGTCTCTGGCACAACCGCGCCACCAGCTGCTCGACGATACTCTCGATAGCGCCGGTCGGAACCCCGAGCATGCTGCCCGCGCCGCCACCCACCGGAAAGCGAATCATGTCCGGCTGGCCTGGCCAGAGGCCATGGTGCTCTCGCCAGGCAGCGAGGATCTCGTGCGCTTCCTCGGACATGTCCATGCTCTCGAGGACTGCCGTGCAGGCGAGAAGCCGCAAGTAGTACGGAGGCTCGGCAGCATACCGGCGCCCCGTCTGGTCGAACGCCACGGTTATCGCCGGCGAAACGTCGTCGCTTTCCGCACCCTCCTCGCCTTCGCCGCCTGCGCCCCCGAACGTGCCACTGGCAGCGAGCATTCGCAAGAAGGCTGGACCGCAGGCCAGAGTGGCAATCACGTCACCGAACATGCTCGAGAACCAGCCGCCAAACACCCGAACCACCTCGTGCACTGAGAGCCCGAGAGGATCGTGGGTGAGCGGCCTGCTGCCGACCTGGCCCGCGGGGAGACCGAGATCGCTTCGCAAGGCGGTCTCGAGTCCCCGCGACGAAACCAACGCGTCTCGCCCGATGCCGACGAAAACCAGTGGCCAAGACGCGGCACTGTCGTGGAATCGCTTCGGGATGGGAACGACCCCGAGAGGAGTCAGCGCCAGCGCCGCCCGAACCGCGGGAGTCGGCTCTTCACGCCAGGCCACTGGATGGGAGCTGGTCAAGCGCAGCTTTCGCTGGCGCATTGCTCGGATTACCGGCGAATAGCAGCCGTCCACCAGCGCATCGGCATCAAGGGTATCGTTGGCTCGCGCCGAGTCCTGCCGCACGGCTATCTCTTGCTCGAGCTCGCCGAGCACGGTCTCCAGCACTCTGATCCGGCCGCCGGCATCACCCTTCCCGCGTTGGGCAAGCCGCTTGATCTCGGTGGGAACCCATTGTCCGAGAATCGCCACGAAGCGACGACACCGCAAGTCGTCGGCAATTGCCGTCGCCAGCTGCCGAGCTCGACGCTCCAGCTCCTCGAGTCTCTTGCGCTCCGCAGGGTCGAGCGCAGCTTCGATTGTTGGCGGCGTCCCAGCCATCTCAACCTCTCCTGGGTCCCGCAGGCTTGCCGGCAAGCGGGCCTGAGAACTGGTCAATCGCGTTCGCGTCGTCCGGCTCGTCGTCCGACGCATCGTCCGGCTCGTGCTCGTGCTCGATCAGGGGGCAGTCTGGCAACGGATCAGCTCCGAACGCGCCATCGACGGCGCACCCGCCACTAGCACGGCCAGCGGGACGACCTGGAAGGCGACCACGCGCAGAGAAACGGCCACCGGGGGGACCAAGCACTTCGGCAAGGACGAGACGCCTGACGAAAGCATCCCTGTCCCCGAGAAACCATAGCGGAGACTTGCTCGCATCAGCCATCGGCTACTCCGAGATACGGCCTACTAGCCGCCAGATTCCTCTCGATCGACACTGCTGATCACTCGACGTTCTGGCCAGGCTTGCCGCCAGAGCCGCCGCCGCCGGCAATGCTCTGCCTCATCTCGGTATCCGCCATCACGTTGCGCATCTGGTAGTAGTCCATGACCCCAAGTCTGCCGCTGCGGAAGGCGTCGGCGATCGCCATCGGAATCTGGCTCTCTGCCTCCACCAGCTTGGCGCGCATTTCCTGAGTCCGCGCCTTCATTTCTTGTTCCGCTGCCACCGCAATCGCCCGCCGGGATTCGGCCCGGGCCTGGGCAACCTGCTTGTCCGCCTCGGCCTGCTCGGTCTGCAGCTTGGCGCCGATGTTGGCGCCGACGTCGACGTCGGCGATGTCGATCGAAAGGATCTCGAAGGCAGTGCCGGCGTCGAGTCCCTTCTTGAGCACGTTCTTGGAAATCATGTCCGGGTTCTCGAGGACGTGCTTGTAGTCCTGCGCCGAACCGATAGTAGAAACCACGCCCTCGCCGACACGGGCAAGCACGGTCTGCTCGCCGGCGCCGCCGACCAGGCGGTCGAGATTCGCCCGCACGGTTACTCGGGCAATCGCCAATAGCTGGATGCCATCCTTGGCGACCGCGGAGACCTTGGGAGTCTCGATTACCTTGGGATTGACCGACATTGCCACTGCCTCGAGAACATTGCGGCCGGCGAGATCGATGGCTGCCGCTCGCCTGAAGTCCAGGTTCATGCCTGCCTTGTCAGCCGAGATGAGGGCTCCGACCACAGCTTGAACACGACCGCCCGCGAGATAGTGAGCTTCGAGCAAGTTCACCGACACCTCCAGGCCGGCTTTGACCGCGTTTATTCGTGCGTTCACGATCTGGTCTGGTGGTACCCGACGGAACCGCATGGCGATGAGCGAAAGCATCGATACCGAAGCACCCGAAAACCACGCCGCCAACCACAGGCGAAACGGAACCATGTAGGCAACGAAAGAAAAAGCGACGATTCCAGCAGCGATGAAGACGAGCCAAACAATCGGAGTCACTTGTTCCACTGTCTGTTCCCTCCTGTTGGTGACGCTGAAAAACCGAGAGTGCCGAAAAAGCGCGACTCGTATCCAAGAGTAGGCCAGACCGGAGCCACGGCGGCAACAACATATGCAACAAAGACGGGGAAGGGAGGGGGGACGGCGGCGGCGGACGTGACTACGCGGCGACCTGAGGGATCCCCTCATTTTTCTGGAGAATCCGGGCATGGCGCGGGAATTTCGGGTGTGTCCCGATCGGTCAACGGGCTAGCCGTTCTCGGTCCCCCTGTCCCTTGTTCCTAGTTCCTTGTTCAATTCCGACGACGACGAAGGGAACAAGGAACTAGGGACAAGGAACCAGAAACTGGAAC
>JAZDLZ010000155.1:0-2817 GCA_043801535.1 Pseudomonadota bacterium | reverse complement strand
GTGCTTGCCTTTGCCGCCCAGATGCCTGAAGGGAATGGAATCGCCAAGCCGGGGTCCTGGTGAATGAACTGGCATGAGTCTCTCCTAACCCTTCGCTATTGCCTGAACTTGGTTGACAGCGAGTTGGGATCGAGGAACCCGATATCGGGAAAACCCTTGGCAATGGTGCAATCCATCGTCGAAATCACTGCCTGGTAGTTGACTCCGTCCTCGGCAGCGATCTCGACGTCTTGCCGGCTCTGGAACTCGGGAACGCTCTTCTTGTAGTCCTCGATCACGGTCTCGAGCTGCCGGTAGTCGTATTCGTTGCCGTTCTTCTTGATGAGTTGGCGGTCGCCGGTGGTGAGACCAACCCAGTGTGAATCCTTGGTTATCAGGATTGACAGCAGGATTGGCCGGTTCTCCGGCATCTGTTTCTCCACGTCTCGTCCTACCCCTTTCGGCTTGATATTTATCTGTGCCAGATTGGTCCATGCTGCCGTGACCAACAAGAAGGCCACCAGGCAGCTCATGAGGTCGATAAAGGGGACGAGGTTGATATCGACGTCGACGGACTTGCCGCCGCCGCCGCTGTCGACTGAAACGCCCATGATTCACTCCGCAGCGGCCACTAGGCCGGCTGTCCCGCTGCCTTCATTGATTGACGATGTCCAACTACCAGATTGACCACTTGGACGGTTACCTCGTTGATGTCGTCGGTGAGCGTTTGGGTCTTGCCCTGGAGAATGGCAAAGCCAATCAGACCGATAATGGCGACGCCGATTCCAAAGGCGGTGCAGTTCATTGCTTCGGAAATACCTTCGGCCAAGAGCGACGCCTTGCGGCTGGCATCCGCATTGGCGGCTGCGCCGAAGGACTTGATCATTCCGGTGATGGTTCCGAGGAGTCCTGCCAGCGTGGACAGGTTCGCGAGCATGGCCAGATAGGGAGTGCGTTTGGAAATGCGCGGTAGCTCGCGCAAGGCTGCCTCGTCCATGGCCGACTGCACTTCGTGGTCGGTCTTGTTGAAGCGCATCAGACCAGCCTGGACAATGCGGGTCATTGGAGTGGGATGACCCGAGCACACCTTTATCGCGCCTTGAACGTTCCCGCTCATGACTTGCGACTTCAGCAAAGCGAGGAGCTTGTCCTTGTCTACCGAAGCCTTGAACAAGTAGACCAATCTCTCGATGATGATGGCGAAGATGAATATGGATACCGCCAGGATCAGCCACATTCCCCAGCCGCCCTTGTGGAATGCTTCCGAGAAGAACCGCAGTGCGCCCATTGTTCTTGCGTGCCTCCTTTGTTGACGGAGGCGTGGCATATTCAAAAAGGAGGCCAGTCGTTAACACCGCGAATTTGCAGGAAGCGAATGATGGCCGGCAAGAAAAAACGAGGCGCAGCGCGACGCGATGTGGCGAATTGCCTCACCTCGGGATCCGTTTGAAGGTGGAGCTTTACAGGTGGCACTGCCTGCGCTACGAGTGAGGATGATGTCATTGCGAATCAGCGTTCTCGATGCAGGGGCAGCGTGCGTTACGCTCGTCGCCATCCTTTTGCCCCAGCCGTCTCGGCCGATCACTCCGGTATTCTCCAACCAAGCTGCCAGTTATCATATTGCTTGTGCCCAGGCAGAGCTGCAGCTCCAGCCGGACAGTGGGCGTGCGACCAAGGCGTTTTGTGATCGGCTGCTTGGCGCCGGTCAGACGGACGTGGCGCTGCGGGTTGCCGGTACTGCGCTGGAGCGTCCAGCGCTCGCCGAGCGGTGGCAGGCACTGCTGGCAGTTGGTGAGGCGCACCTTCAGAGAGCGGAGATACTTGCTGCCTTCGAGTGGACGGAAAAGGCGCTGGCCGCGTGCCGGCAGGATGGTGGCTCGTGCTCGTCCGACGATCTCGTGAGGCTCGAGACTCTGGCGACCGCGCTCGAGGCTGGTGTGGACAGTGGAATCGATCCTCGGCTGAACCCCGAAGCATTCGACAGGGCAGTGAGGCGCAGGATACCGATTATTCGTATGCAGCCCTAGCCAGTTGCCGGGTACTGCTACGTGATGGTGTTTCGAGGAGGAGAAAAAGGCTATGGAGCTTGGTCTCACCGGAAAGGTTGCCGCCGTTGCAGCATCGTCTCGCGGTCTGGGCAAGGCGGTTGCTCTCGAGTTGGTCCGTGAAGGAGCGCGAGTTGCGATCTGTTCACGGGGAGGTGACATGCTGGCGGCAGCAGAGCGAGAGCTGATCGGGGCAGCAGCCAATGGCCGTGCCCAAGTCGTTGCCGTGGCATGTGACCTCGACAGTCGAGATGGGCCAAGAACGTTGGTCAAGGCTGCGGTCGAGCGGTGGGAACGTCTCGACGTCTTGGTTGCAAACAATGGAGGACCACCGCCTGGCAGAGTTGCAGCTCAGGACGAGCGGAGCTGGCACGCTGCCTTCGAGCGCACGTTCATGGCAACTGCCAGGTTGGTCGCCGAAGCGATTCCGCACCTCGAGCGGGCGGCAGCGGAGCCCGACGGCTTCGCCCGGATTGTCATGCTTACCTCCTCGGCAGTGCGCGAGCCCCTCGAGGAGCTGGCGCTCTCCAATACCATGAGGTCGGCGGTTTCCGCGTTGATGAAGACGCTGTCTCGCGAGGTAGCCAGTCGAGGAATCACGGTCAACCAGGTCTGCCCCGGCCGAATCGATACTGATAGGCTCCGAGAGATCGACCTCGCCAGGGCCCGAGCGCAGGGTCATTCGCCCGAGGAGGTCAGGAGGAACACCGAGCAGACGATCCCGATCGGGAGGTATGGCCGACCGGCAGAGCTGGCTGCCGTGGTGGCGTTTCTGTGCTCGGCCAAATCGAGC
>JAZDLZ010000058.1:0-6071 GCA_043801535.1 Pseudomonadota bacterium | reverse complement strand
CACCGTGCTCGTCGGGCTCACCGCTGCACCGACTACCGCCGCTGCCCAGGAGCTGCAGGCGCCACGCCCGCGACAGGGATACTACGTCACCCTCGGCACCCACGGCACCGTCGAGCGCACCAGCGAGGAAGGCGATGCTCTCGAGCTCTCGAACGGCTGGACAACCACGATCCGTCTCGGACAGCTCATCAGCAATCGCCGTGGTCTCGGCCTTGGCCTTCTTTTCGATTTCGGGACCGCCTCGGGATCCGACCAGCAGCAGTCCAGCATGACCGGCATCGGGCTAGCCGCTCAGGTCGAAGTCGCAGCCAATCTCGCCCTTCACGGGGCAGTCGGGTTCGCAGTGCTGACCATCGACGATCGCCGCGAGCAAGACGATCCGCTGCGCGGCACCTACGGCGCGGCATACACCGTCGGTTTGACCTACGACTGGTTCTTTACCAACCGACAACGCAGCGGCGGCTGGGCAGTCACGCCCACCCTGTTCGTGCGCTGGCTCCCGGGTGACAACATCAGCTCGGTGGCAGGCTTCCTCGGCCTCGAGCTGAGCTACTGGACCGGTCTCCCGAAGAACCAGCTCTCTCTCCCCGACGCCCAGGCATACTCGAGGTAGCCCGTGTGAATGCAACGTCAGCGCGGTCGTCGCCGGCGGTGGTCGCGGCTGCGGGGCGGTGGTGATGGCGGCGGCAACTCGGGAAGAAGACGGATCGTGGCGAGCGGGGCTGGTTTGCTGCCACCGAGCACCGGAAACGGAGCGCTGTTCTCGCCCTCGGAGTCGAGAGACGGCACGGGGAGCACCAGGTCCTCGGCTTGGGCCTGGATTCCCCAGAATGCGGCGGCGTTTGCCAGGCCGTGGCGCACTTTCTCGGGAAGTGGATCGGCCGTCCCAGAAGTCTTGGCAGATCGCCGATCCAGTCGAGAGCGACGCCCGGAGGACGGGCTCCGGTGACCACGAGCGGACGAACAGGAGTCAGAGAAATGCCGATTGTACGGGGTCTCGTCGAGGAGCCATTGTCCGATGATGTCTTTGACGATGTTGCACCCGAGGAGGAAGCGATGCTCGGTCGCTACCGCGGCATTCCGCGCCCACTCATCGCCGCCTGGCTGTAGCAGCCCGAGGACCTCGAAGACGAGCTCGTGGTGGGATTGGCAGAAATGGTCCAGCGCCATGCAGGCAACCGGATAGTGGACGCAGTGTTGTGGATGCTGCTCGTTGGTGCCGGAGCTCGATAGACTACTCGACCGCCTGGACAGGGAACGACCGAAGCCGTGGCATGCGCGGCTCGCCCGCTCTTGCTCCAGCCGATGCATCCGGGCCGCGCTGCAGGCATCGCACTCGACGGCGTCGGCGTCGGCGTCGGCGTCGTTCTGTCTCGGCTGCACGATGTCCCGATAGCGCTCGGCGAGATCGTCGAGAGCAATCCTCTCCTCGTCGGTGACGTCAGGAGCCCGCTTCCAGGTCGAGCGATGGGCCGGGGAGAGGATGAGCTCTGGTCTGGAGAATAGTCGATGGTCGACGATGAGAGAGCGCCACGCAGCTGCTGTCGCCTGCTGCCCGTACCGATATCGGACCCAGTGGGGCAGCATGCTCCAGATGGGGAAGGCAACGCGATCGACGGGCTGACCGCAGCGATTGGCTACTGGCACGGCGAGATCGATCTCCAGGGTTCCCTGCCTCAACGTCAGGTCGGTCTTGCTCCTTCGCAGGCGGGCGACGCCGAAGGACGAGTGACTGGCCTGGTAGACGGGCGCCGGCCTGGCAAGCGAGACCCCGGCGATTTCCAGGTAGCTTGGCATCACGATTCTCCTCGCCGCGAGCCCGGTGGATGCGGCAGCCGCCGGGGCTTCTCGGTGGCGGCCGGCGATGACGAGTTGCTGCCGCCGGCGAGCGGAGCCACCAGTCTGCGGCGGCGGCCTTGCCTCCGCGGACTTGCGGTTGCGGTATCGGCACCATGGTTCTCGCCGAATCGGCGTTTCTTCCCCGCGGCATGATTCTCGCCAGCGTCGATGCTTCCGAGGGTGAACAGCTCCCGAAGCTCGTCGTTGCTCATCTCGGTGATCCAGCTTTCGTCCGCCGCTCCCAGGATCTTGTTCGCCAGGTCGCGCTTCTCGACGAGCATTTCCAGGATTCGCTCTTCGATGGTGCCGCTGGTGACCAGTTTGAAGACGTTCACCATGCCGGTCTGGCCGATACGATGAGCCCGATCGGTCGCCTGGTCTTCGACGGCGGGGTTCCACCAGCGGTCGAAGTGGATCACCGCCTTGGCGCGGGTGAGGTTCAAGCCAGTGCCGCCAGCGCGCAGCGAAAGCACCAGAATGGGAGGGCCTTCGTCGGACTGGAAATCGGCCACGATTCGATCGCGCTCGTCCGGTTGCAGCGCGCCGTGAAACAACGGCACGAAGAGGTCGAATTTCTGCTCGATGGCCCGACACAGGAATCCGCCCATCTTGACGAATTGGCTGTACACCAGGACCGGCTGTCCCTCGGCGAGAAGCTCCTCGACGAGCTCGAGGAATCGGTCGAGCTTGCCAGAACGTCCGAGGAGCTCGCCCGGCCTGTCGATCGCGAAGTTTTCGGGATGGTTGCAGATCTGCTTGAGGTGAAGGATCGCCTGGAGGATGTGCGCTTTTCGCATTATCCCCTGCATGTGCTCCAGGCCGATGATCGCGGCCTCTGCCATGGCCTGGTACAGCGCCACTTGCTCGCGAGTGAGCTCGCAGTAGACTTCCTGCTCTTGCTTGGGTGGAAGATCGGAGGCAACCGCGAGCTTGGTCCGCCTCAGGAGGAACGGGCTCACGCGCCGTTGCAGGCGGGCCAGGGCACGCTCGTTGCCAGCGCGAATCGGCGTGGCGAACGCCCGCGCGAAACGGGTGTGACCACCGAGGAGACCGGGATTGATGAAGTCGTAGATCGACCACAAGTCGCGCAGGCGATTCTCGATGGGAGTGCCGGTGAGGGCGAATCTTGCCCGGGCTCGCAGGCTCTTGACTGCCCGAGTCTGCTCTGCCTTGGGACTCTTCATGTTCTGCGCCTCGTCGACGATCGCCAGATCCCAGTCCACCTTTGCGAGGAGCTCGCTGTCGCATCGCGCCAGCACCCAACTGGTGACCACGAGGTCGCTCGCCCCGACGGCCTCGACGAACGATTGCTCGTCGCACGCCCGCGCCGGGCCTTGATGGACGTACACCCGCAGTGTGGGCGCGAAACGGGCCGCTTCGCGCGCCCAGTTGGTGACCACCGAGGTCGGGCAGACGACCAGGCAGGAAGCAGGAGGAACAGTCGGTGAGCGCTCACGCTGACGCTCACGCTCACGCTCATGCTGGCGATGGAGAAGTAGCGCCAGTACCTGCACGGTCTTTCCCAGGCCCATGTCGTCGGCAAGGCAGCCGCCAATGCCGTGCTCCACGAAGAACGAAAGCCAGGACAGTCCTCGCTCCTGGTAGGGACGCAGCACGCCACCGAACCCAGTGGGCGCGGTCAACAGGGGAACACCGGAGGCGTTGGTCAGCGACTGCAGAAACAGCTCCCACTGCGCGGCGAAGATCGATTCCTGCCTGGCAGAGTAGAGATCGTCCGAGAACCCGTCCTCGAAATCGACGACCTGGTTGAAAGACAACCCATCGCTGGCACACAGCCGGGCAAGAACCTTGATGCGGGCGTGCGCCAGCTCGAGCCCGTCGAGAAGCGCGGCGCGCTCGAGCACCTTGTCGCCAATGCGCAGAAGCGAGTCTGTCATGCTGGTGGCGACGAGCCGTTCTGCTTCGTCGACGGGGATGTCGAGCTCATCGAAGGCGAGGGAGAGGCTGGGAACAAAGCGGACCATTCCCAGTGCTCCGAGAAGGCCAATTCCCGCGGACTCGTCGGGCGCCGCGCCGGAAGTTACGGCTGCGGCGGAAGCTGCCGCCGCCGCAGCAGTAGCGGTGGTCGTGGGGGTGGCACCAGCGCCGGCGTTGTTGGCGATATTGGTCGCCAGATTCCAGCGAATCCGCAGGCGCACTGCCGAGGAGTGCTCGGGCACCACCGCGAAGACCGTGAATCTCCTGGGGATGCGACAGGCGGTTTTCGGAATCCCTACCCGATCGAGAAAGTCCAGGTAATCATACTGGTGGCCGAAGTATGGCCCGTGCGCCAGCAGCTTTCCGGCGTCGGCTTCCGAAATGGGCATGCTGCCGTTTTCGAGAAGCTCGGGACAGCGAAAGAGCGGCTCTTGCATCTGCAAGAGCGACCAGTCGCGGAACAGGATCTGGGCAGGCCGAAAGGAAGTGACACCCTCGTACTCGACCGCATCGTCGTGGAGCACTCCCCGCTCGTCGAGGGAGGCAATTGACGACCAGTCCTTCTCGACCACGTGACCGAGGTCGAGCCGGAGCGATTGCGTCCTGGTCGAGCCAGTGCCGACAACCCTGATGCGTCCCAGAGTGTGGCCAGCCGGTAGTTGCTTTTCCAGGAAGATCGGGTGGTGCGGATGCAGACAGCTTCCGTGGGCTCGGTGCAACTCGATCAGGCTCGCCTCGCCCTCGAGCAGCATGCTGTGCAGGCGGGCCGGTGCCAGCGCGCTGTCCGGGTCGGCGCAGTAGGCCTCTGCTCGCGCCCCGGCGTCGGCGCCGAGAATATCGACGAGAAACCGGGCAAGACGCGTCGAAGTGCGCTCCTCCAGATGCGAATCCGGCGCCTGGTGCTGGCGCAACAGTCCGACTACCGCACCCAAGTAGGGGCTGGCCACCAACATCCGAAGGAGTCGGTTCACGTCTGCCAGCGGTACTGGCGGAACCCAGACCAGCGGCTGCCCTTTTCCAAGCCAACCGGTGTACCCGTCGATGTCGGGGCCAACGGCGAGCGCCGGGAGCAGCGGTCCGTCGATCAGACGGTCTTCCAGCTCGCCGAGGAAATCCAGCACCGTGAGTACCTGCGGTGCCAGGAATCCGTCGCCAAACCGGGCGCGCCATTCGAGCAGGAACGAGCGTAGTGCAGCGACCGACAGCTCCAGCGGAAGCTGCCAGCCCGAAATCAGGTAGCAGTGAGTTGCCTGCTTTTGACCACTGATGTTGAGGCGCTCGAGATCCCAAGAAGCCACGAGTCCGGGAAGCGGCACCGGGAATCCATGGCGCAGGTGCGGGATCCGAACGAAGAACGCGCGCTTGGTTGCACCACCAGGTAGCCAGGCGGGACGCGAAACGTCGCAGCCAGGGTGTCGCGAGCCCTCGGTGATCCTCTCCTGTTGCGCGAGACGGGTTGTCAGTGGTTCGGCGTATCGTTCGAACCACAGGACAAACCGCAAGCTGGGTCCCAATGGAACCAGATGGATGTGCAGTCCTGGTGGTGTGGCCGTATCCGCTAGCGACGCCATGTCCGCAGACTATATGACCGGTCATGCCACAACGAGCAATCAGTGATTGAGCTTGCCATGGTGGCCGAGAGACACCAGCAACAGGACTCCTCCGAGCACAATCAGGCCGATACCGACGTTTGCCCATGCGTCGGGACGCTCATCCCAGATGAAAAGACCAAACAAATAGGCGAGCGGAACGTTGGTGTAGGAGAACGCAGAGGCGACGTGGGCAGGGGCGAATCGATATGCGGCGGTCATCAGACTCTGAGCCGGGGCTGCCAGGAGACCGGCGGTAATCAAGAGCACATTGGCGCGCAGCGAAAGCCATTTCCATTCGGGTAGTACCAATGGCAGCGCCAGCAAGCTCCCTGTCACTGCAAACCACATGACGATTCGCGAAAGCGGCTCGGTGCGAGTCAAGGCCCGCACACTGATGTACGCACCCGAAGAGAATAGCGCCGACAGGACGGCAACGAGGGCTGGCAAGGACAAGGCGCCCTTGGTCGGGTGCACCACGAGGAGAGCGCCGACGAGGCATAGCGATACCAGCAAATAGTGGACAGCTCCCGGGCGCTCGCCTAGCAGAAGCACGGAAAGAAAGGCTACGAAAACGGGCGCGAGTTGCTGCAGCGCTTGGGCGTCGGCGAGCCTGATGTGAGTGATTGCCCAGAAGTAGCAGAACAGTGCCAGGAAACCGATGCCGCCACGAAGCGCCAACAATGGCCATCGGCTGCTGAGTGG
>JAZDLZ010000123.1:0-7243 GCA_043801535.1 Pseudomonadota bacterium | reverse complement strand
GGGGTCCATGCCGATGAGGAACGACACAGCGAATCTCTCGCCGCCACGATCGCCGAGCTCCCGCTTCTTCGCGAGGCCGAGGTGCTGTCGTGGCGTCAGGCAGCGCCAGAGCTCGCTCCGCTCATCGACATGAAGGGAATGATCGACTTCATCTTCCTGGCGATCCTGTTCTTTGCCGCGGCAGCGGGAATCGCCAACACGATGATGATGTCGACCTTCGAACGGACGCGAGAGATCGGCATGCTGCTCGCGGTCGGAATGCGACCGCGGCGCGTCGTGAAGCTCGTCCTCGTCGAGGCGGTCGTGCTGGGACTGATCGGCGTTGCCATCGGCTCCGCCATCGGCGCCGCCCTGGTGCTCGTTACGTCGCACACCGGAATTCCATATCACGCGCTCTCCGGCACTCAGGCCGAGGAGACCGCTTTCGCCGGGATCAACGTGTCGTATACGATCTTCCCCAGGCTGCACGTCGAGCATTTTTTCGAGGGCTTCGTCGCGGTCGCGCTGACCGCGCTCCTCGCCGCAACCTGGCCGGCGATTATGGCCTCGCGAGTCTCGCCGGTGGAGGCCATGCGCTCATGATCGGCAGAGTCGCCGTCTCCTACGCCTTGCGCAGTCTGTGGCGCAATCCTCGGCGCAGCGTTCTCTCGATGCTCGGAGCCGGAATCGGCACCGCGCTCGGACTACTCGCCACCAGCTGGGCCAGCGGCGCCGCGGAGATGCAGATCCGCGCAGTTGCAGAGAGTGGAGCAGGACACATTCGCGTGGTGTCGGCCGAGTGGCCGGAGACCAGGGAGAACGCCCTGCGACTTGCCGAATACGAACGCGCCGTGGCGGCGGTAGGAGCCATGCCAGGTGTCCGCAGAATCGCAGCACGGGCGCGGGCAAACGGTCTGCTGGCCTTTGGCAACCGCACCGCAGCCGTCGAGATCTCCGGCGTCGATCCGATCGCAGAGTCATCGTTCAACCGCATCATCACCATGGCCAAGCTCGAGGGTCGCTACCTGCAACCAGGCGATCGCGAGCATGTAGTGATCGGCAGGGAGCTTGCAAAACGTCTTCGGGTTAGGCTCGACGACGATCTCATGGTAACGGTCGCCGGAAAAGAGGAGCTGAACAGTGCCATGCTGCGTGTCGTCGGACTGCTCGAAACCGGCTCCCGCGACATCGACAGCGGCATCTGCCACGTCACCCTGAAGGAGATCGATACTCTCGCCGGCCGGCCTGGACCCGCCGAAATCGCCGTATTGCTCGACGACTACCACAAGATCGACGACACACGGACGGCGCTCCGCTCGCGGCTCCCTGCCGGATCGACAGCCATCACCTGGAAAGAGAGCAACCCCGAGCTGGCCGGCAACGTGGAAGGCGACAGAGCATTCACCCGCTTGCTGATTCTGATCATCGTCGTGGTGGTCGCCCTCGGGATTGCCAGCGCCCAGTTGACAGCCGTGCTCGAACGTCGCCGAGAATTCGGCGTACTGGCTGCTCTGGGCATGAAGGGTCGGCAACTCCTGGCCTTGATCCTCCTCGAATCGGCGCTGGTAGGAGTCGGCGGCGCCGTCGTTGCCCTGGTTCTCGCCGGCCCCGTTACCTATTGGCTTGCAACTCACGGCGTCAATATCGGCGACATGATGAATGGCCTCTCCATCGGCAACGTTCTCTTCGATCCCATCGTGTACGGCGATTTCGGAGCGTGGGTGATCGGCTACGCATTCGCAGTAGCGGTGGGAGCCACGCTGGCGGCTTCGCTTCTTCCTGCTCGTTTTGCTACCAAGGCCGATCCCGCTCAAGCACTGAGGGCAGCGTAATCATGACAACGACCACGGACATGCTGGTATCTGCCCGCGACGTCACGAGAGTCTACAAGACCGGTGCAAGCGAGGTTCGTGCTTTGCAAGGGGTCAACCTCGACGTGCAGGCTGGCGAGCTCATGGCCATCGTCGGGCCGTCGGGAAGCGGCAAGACGACGTTCCTGAACCTGGTGGGTGCTCTCGACACGGCAAGCGGAGGAGAGCTCCGTGTCCTCGGACACAGCATTGCGAGCCTCTCTCGTCAGGCGCGCGCCGATCTTCGTTTGCGCCAGCTCGGCTTCATCTTCCAGGCCTACAACCTGATCCCAGTGCTCACCGCCCGCGAAAACGTCGAGTTCGTGCTCGAGCTCCAGGACGTGGGTGCCGAACGTCGAGCTCGCGCCAAGGAAATACTCGACGAGCTTGGCCTTGGCGAGCTGGCGAACCGCCGGCCAATGGACATGTCCGGCGGCCAGCAGCAGCGCGTGGCAGTGGCCAGGGCAGTTGCCTCGCGTCCCAGGCTGGTGCTCGCCGACGAGCCGACCGCCAATCTGGACGGCGAGAACGCCGCCCTGCTGATGCAGATGATGCGACGCCTGCGGAACGAGAACGGTATGACCTTCATCTTCTCCACGCACGATCCTCGAGTCATCGCCCACGCCTCGCGGGTCGTTACACTGACCGACGGTCGTGTTGCCCAAGATGAACGACGGAACGGCGAATCATTGTCCTGAACGGAGTCCTGAACGGATGACCGGCAACCGTCGTCCGGCGCCCGGCATCCGGCTGCCCTCGCCTCCCCCCCGTCGGGGAGGACTCCGACGGTGGTGGCTAACCGGTCGAGTTGATTCAAGATTTCGGCCGTCCATTTGGGTTTCCAGTCCCTTGTCCCTAGTTTCTGGTTCTCTTCTGCGGCGATGGAATATCGAATGAAACCAGGAACTAGGAACAGAAAACCAGGGGCCGAGAACGGCCCGCGTCGTAAGGGCGATGCGGGACACACTCCTCTTCCCACGTGGTGGATCCGCGCCGCGGTCGTTGGGACTCTATTGCTGGACAGCCGAGCACTTGCCGACGATGCTTCCGGCGAGACCAGCGAGACCAGCGAAATCGGCAATACCGGCGAGACGGCTGCTGGCAGCCCGGTAGCGCTCGACTTCGTCGGTTCGCTGAAGGCGAGCCTACTCGTACCAGAAGGGGCGGCAGCGCTGAATCTGTGGCGCCTGCGAGTTGGCGGCAGCGCGAAACTCCGACGTCCGGAGCTCAAGCTCGAGGTTGCCTACGAGCAACGACTGCGCTCGATTCCGCGAGGAACGGATAGTAGCGTCACCGTGCTTCCGCCGGACAGTGCCGCGCCCTATCGCCTGCGCCAGCTCGACGACACCCTGCACGCTGTCGATGACACCTATTCCCACCGCCACGAGCTCGACCGAGCCCTGCTCGCGTGGTACTCGAATCACCTCGATTTGACGGCGGGCCGACAAGCTATTGGCTGGGGTCGAGGGGTGCTGTTTTCTGCGGTCGACGTGTTCGCTCCCTTCATGCCCTTCGAGATCGACCGCGAATGGCGCCGGGGCATCGACGCGCTTCGTGCCGATTTGAGCTTCTGGGACAACTATTCGCTGGATTTGGTTGGCGCATTTGGCGCTACCCTCGACAAGTCGCTACTGCTCGGCCGACTGCGCGGCTACTTGGGAAGCTTCGACGGCGAGCTCATTTGCGGGAAACGAGCGCAAGACTGGATGTACGCCGCCACGCTCTCGGCATCGATCGCGGACGCCGAGTTTCACGGCGAGATCGCGTTATTCGATACGCCAGACGAGCGCAATGACGACGGCTCGACTCTGCGTCTCGGCACAGTCGCCAAAGCCGTGGCGGGAGCATCCTACACGTTCGACGTCGGCAACGGGCTGACACTGTGGATCGAGTACCACTACTCGGGCTTTGGCTCGGGCTCGATAGCCGAAACCCTCGAACGCCTGGCGAATCCTGCCTTTCGCGCTCGTTTCTTGCGGGGCGACATGCAGACTCTCGGCAAACACGCGCACGCACTCCGGGCGAGCTATCAGCTCGACGACGATCTCGTCGCCGGGTTTTCCTGGATCTCCAACCTGAGCGACTTCTCGGCCGTCGTAGCTCCCAGCGTGATCTGGAACCCGTCCGCCAACGTCACACTGTTGGGAAGCGCCTACTTTCCATACGGAGAACGAGCCGTGTCCTCGGACGAACGGCAGAGCGAATACGGCGACACCCCCGTCACGGCCTTCGTTCAACTTGCCGTCTACTACTAGAGCACCGAGCGGTGCTCTAGCGGAGCGGCGTACTACGGTATCCACATCGGATACTTGTCGCTCTTGTTGGGAGGCGCCGTCAGGAGCCGCTCCACGCTCCCCCCGTTCTGGTCCATGACGAAGACATCGGCATGAGAGTCCTGCAGCGGCGTCGCTTGGTAGATCGATCCGTAGATGACTCTGGTACCATCAGGCGAAAACGAAGGGAGATACTCGGCACGATCTGCGTGGCCTCCGGTGGCGCTGAGGTCGATAGCGGTGGCGGTGGTGCCGTCGCTCTTGGCCTTCAGGATGTGCCAGACGCCACTCCCGAAATTTTCCGGGCTGGAAGATGTGTACTGAGCCGCCCGCTCGAATACGAGCCATTCGTCGTCTCGGCTCCAGGCAGGGTCGAAGTTCCCCGGTGGAAAGGATGTGCTCACTCCGGGCCCGCCGTCGTAGACCGTAGTCTGGTTGCCACCGTTGGAATCCATTGTCCGCAGCACGTATCGCGGGTCGGTCGCCAGACCATCGAGGTACGTGTACGCAATGAGGGCGCCATCGTGCGACCATGCCGGATCGCACTCGATGGCGGTGAGGGTGTCGGTCA
This sequence comes from Pseudomonadota bacterium, assembly GCA_043801535.1. Lineage (GTDB taxonomy): Bacteria > Myxococcota_A > Polyangia > Haliangiales > SHYZ01 > JAZDLZ01. The sequence goes on along the minus strand of JAZDLZ010000123.1, from coordinate 2,570 downwards.
GCCGCGTTTGCGAGCTGCCGTCGCGACGAATCTTGTAGACGTCTGTTTGATCCTCCCCCGCGACCTTCATGCACATCACGACCCACTCGCTGTCGGGGGAAAAGCTCCTGCTCTCCGCGTGATTGGCGACGTCCGTCAACCTGGTCTCCGTCTCGTTCACAAGGTCGATAATCCATACCGACCGGCGGTCCTCGTCGCCGATTCCCGTGGGCGCTGTCGTATCTGCCGTGGAACGCGAGGCTACAATAAAACGATGCGAGCTATCCAGCGCGAAGATGAAATGCGAGTAGCTCGTGTTCGTGAGTCGAGTGATGGTGCCAGTGTCCGGACTGAGAGCATAGATCTCCGCTCTACGCGGATCGTCGCTGGGCGCGTCGCGGTCGGATACAAACAGGACGGTCGCATCGCTCGGAAGCAAAGTCGAGACACACGTGCCCTCACTGCAGCAGTTGCTCGAGCAATCTTTGGGAGTCTGACAGTCCTTGCCGTCCGCGCAGCGCGGACAATCGCCACCACAATCGACGTCGGTCTCGTCGCCATTCATGGAGCCGTCGGTGCATGTTGGCTCCGCGTCGGAGCCTTGTTCTTGGCAGGCACACAACGACGCGACGAAAAAGACAATTGCAGGCCAATAGCTCGAGCACATGGGATCTCCTAGCCTTGTCGGTCTGACCAGCGGAAAAACCTACACTATCCTGGCGCTGCTCATGCCGCAACCGAACGGTTGCTCCCTGCTCAGCGCGGTCCGCGGATGGCGACTAAGGAGCACTTGAGCACTTGCCGCCTCGACGACCTTTGCCGCCGATCCATCGCGATCCGTTGTCCCTTGCCCGTTGTCTCTCGCTCTTCCCGTGCTTTCCGGGGCTGCTGCCACTCCTTCTCTTGGCCTTCAGGATGTGCCAGACGTCGTCAGCGCCCGAGCCCATTCCGGTGAAGCTTGGCGACGAAAATCGCCCCAACTGCAATCCCGACTATCGTGTAGACTCCGGCAAGAATCAGCAAGCTAGCCCATAGTGGGATGACCTTGGCCAATCCCACCACGGCAGCTGCGCAGACAAGGCCCAATCCAACCAGCACGATCAAGGCGCCAATGAGACTCGCGGCTGCGCCCACCACTGCCGAGCGCAGCGAACCAGTGAGCTCGGCCCGCGCCAGCTCGAGGCGATCGCGTACAAGTACGTTGAGATCGCCCCCGATGCGACGGACAAGCCCAGCAAGACTCTGAGTCTCGCTATCCTGGCCGCGTTCTCGTTCTGCTACTGCCCTACCTGGAACATCATCTTGCCTCTCGACCACGGTAGCCTCCGCTACGTGCCATGTTCTCGAAAAGGAGCAATCCTCTTGCCAACCTGATGTCATAAGGAAGCGCGTGCTTTCGCCGCAAGCGTTGCTGCCGGCCACCAACTCGTGTGCGTAGGTTGCTGTCCCTGTGTCGGCATAGTACGGCCGTGAGCTGCGCTCAGCGTCGCCTTCGACACGAGCTTCCTCTTCCAGCGCCGGAACAATCGAACCTGATGTTCAGCATCCCGCTGATCGCGAAAAACCGACAGCGCCCGGCGCAGGCATGGGTCAGCGTCTGGAAGGCGGTCCAACTCTTCGTGCGTCTGCATGTCGGTAACGCTCGGAGGATTACTCTTGCAGCAACGAAACACATCCCCTTCGGCCGGAATGGCTTCGACTGGAGGGCAGTCACTTGAGGTGGCGCTATCGTCGGTAGTCATGGGCAGTCGCGTGGCCCTGTCAAAGCAAAGCGCTAGCCGTGAAGTCGCGTTCCAGCCGCTCCTGAACCTGTTCGGCAGGTGGATACTATCACGCATCATCCGTCAAGCTCAATCATGCTGAGGCTATTCGACGGCATTCGACGGCATTCGACGGCATTTGACGGCATGACGCCGTGGCAGTGTAGTCTTTTTTGGCGAAGCAAGACGATCGCTACGGACTACGCGGTGTAGGCGTCCATCTCCTCTTTGTCAGCGCCGAGACGCAACACCGGCCGATCGAGCTGCACGAGTGGCTGTGGCTGGGTTACCCCTGCCGCCGACAAGGCAGTCCGCCACGCCGCCAGCGCATCGGCGGCGAGCTCGAGAGGATGCACCATGCCAACCGCGGCAAATACGGCATCGCCAATCTCCTGGCCAGCAACATCGACGAGAACGCTGTCGCTGGCGCGGGCCCGGAATGCGCGAACCAGCGTGCCGTGCTCGTCGTAGCCGCCCCATACCAGGCGAACCGTAAACGGGAAGAGCAACGGATGGACGAGAAACCGTTCACGGAAGAGATCGACGCTCCAGCGATGAGCGACCACCAGCAGATTTTGGAGGCGCAGACTCTGAGCGCTGGCCGCCTCCTTGAGCATGGACTTGAGCTCGGCAAGCTCCGCCGCCGTCTCTGCCAGCACGGTTTTGGGCAGAGAGCGAACGGGTTTCCCGGTCTTGACGTCGCGGTATTCCACGGAAAAATCAAGCCCGATACGTACTTCGACGAGCTTGCCAGCGCAATCGACGATCCGCGGCGCACCCGGCGTAAAGCCGAGCCAGGGCACAACTCGATCGCGCAGCTCGTCCTGGGTG
>JAZDLZ010000115.1:0-6424 GCA_043801535.1 Pseudomonadota bacterium | reverse complement strand
AGCCGGCCAGCTCGACGGTCTGGGTCTGATTGCAGGCGCCGGCACCATCGCAGCGGGCATCGTCGCAGTCGGCGGGCGAGGTGTCGGTGCAGGTGGTGCCAGCGGTGCGAGCACCAGCCTGGGGCGGACAGTCCGCCGTGGAGCCAGTACAGTACTCGGCGGTGGTGTCGCATTCGCTATTGACGATCGGGCGACACGCGGTGTCGGCGGCCACGAAGCGAGGCGGACAGGCGCCGCCCGCGGCGCCACTGCACACGTCGTCGCGGTCGCAGGGGAGGCCCGAGGACGCAGCGCAGACGTAGCCGGCCAGCTCGACGGTCTGGGTCTGATTGCAGGCACCGGCGCCGTCGCAGCGGGCATCGTCGCAGTCGGCGGGCGAGGTGTCGGTGCAGACAGCGCCGGCGGCAGCGTGGCCGCTCTCGGGCGGACAATCGGATGTCGTGCCGGTACAGTGCTCCGGAGCGTCGCACTCCGCGTTGAGAGCGTCGCGACATACGGTGTCGGCGGTCACGAAGCGCGGTGGACAGGCGCCGCCGGCGGCGCCGCTGCACACGTCGTCGCGGTCGCAGGGGAGGCCCGAGGAGACGGCGCAGACGTAGCCGGTCAGTTCGACGGTCTGGGTCTGATTGCAGGCACCGGCGCCGTCGCAGCGGGCGTCGTCGCAGTCCCCGGGTGAGGAGTCGGTGCAGGCAGCGCCGATGGCAGCGTGGCCGCTCTCGAACGGACAGTCGGGCGCCGAGCCAGTACAGCGCTCCGGAGCGTCGCATTCCGTGCTGAGAGCTTCACGGCACACGGTGTCGGCGACCACGAAGCGAGGTGGACAGGCGCCGCCAGCAGCGCCGCTGCACACGTCGTCGGTGTCACAGGGAAGACCGGAGGAGAGGGCGCAGACGAAGCCTGCTTGCTCGACGGTCTGGGTCTGATTGCAGGCGCCGTCGCCGTCGCAGCGAGCGTCGTCGCAATCTCCGGGTGAGGTATCGGTGCAGACAGCGCCGGCGGCAGCGTGGCCGCCCTCGGGCGGACAGTCGGGTGTCGGGCCCTCACAGCGCTCGGGGAGGTCGCATACGGGATCGAGCGCTGCCCTGCAAGGGGTGTCGGCAGCCTGGTAGCGCACCGGGCAGGTATCGCCAGTGACCCCGTCGCACACGTCGTCGAGGTCGCAGGGAAGGCCGGAATGCGGACTGCACACGTAGAATGCCGACTCCACAGCCTGGGTCTGGCTGCAATAGCCAGCGCCGTCGCAGCGTGCGTCGTAGCAGTCACTCGGGGTAGTGTCCGTGCAGGAGGTGCCTGCGCTGGCGTGGCCACCCTCGGCCGGACAGTCGGGTGTCGTGCCGGTACAGTATTCCGGTGCGTCGCACTGGGAGCTGAGGGCTGCGAAACACTGGGTGTCCGGGTTGCGGTAGCGAGGTGGGCAGGAACCGCCAGTGACCCCGTCGCACACGTCGTCGAGATCGCAGGGGAGGCCGGACGACCCGGCACAGACATAGCCAGCCGTCTCGGCGGCCTGGTCCTGGTTGCAGGCGCCGGCGCCGTCGCAGCGCGCGTCGCTGCAGTCTGCGGGCGTGGTGTCGGCGCAGGCAGTACCGATCACGGCATTGGTGAACGAATCGCAGTCGGAGCTGTTGGCATCCTTGCAGTCGCCCGCCGCCTCGCAGCGGAGGCTCGACAGATCGTGGTAGCTCCGGCACTCGCCGTCGAGTCCGTCGCACTCGACCACCCCGCAGGCGGCATCGTCGGCCGGGACTACCGTGCAGGCGCTCCCGGTCGCATCGCAGGAGGAGCACAGGCCGCACTCTCTGGCGCAGCACATCCCGTCCTCGCAGATGTCGGACGCGCACTCGGCCGCCGTGGTGCAGCTTGCCCCGTTCGGCGTCTGGTCGATGCGGGTGACGAAGGCATCGGAGGACGAGGCCAGGGTGGTGTCGAATCCGCCGCTGGCAGGGAAGTCGGACGATACCGTGTAGCCGCCGACGTACACGTTTCCGGGCGTGTTGACAGCAACGCCGTAGGCGTAGTCGCCCGCGCTTCCGCCAAGGTAGGATGACCACGAGAGGCGCGCACCCCCCGCGTTTACCTTGGTCACGAACGCGTCGGCGGAATAGCTATCATTGGTCGTGTCGAATCCGTTCGTGGCCGGGAAGTCCGTCGAGGTCGTGTAGCCGGTGACATAGGCATTACCGACAGCATCGACGGCAACGCCATTGCCCAGGTCGTTGCCAGCCCCACCGAGGAAAGATGACCAGACGAGATTGGAGCCAGCCGCCGCGACCTTGGCCACGAAAGCGTCGCGGCTGCCGCCGAGGGTGCTGTCGAAGCCATTCGCAACCGGAAAGTCGGCAGATTCGGTGTATCCCGCGACATACGCATTGCCGGCGCTGTCCGTCGCGATGCCGTTGACGTAGTCGGCAGCAGAACCGCCCAGTAAGGACGACCAGACGAGGCTCGACCCGACTGCCGCGATCTTGGCGACGAAACCGTCCTCGGTTCCCCCGAAGGTAGAATCGAAGCCGCCGAATGCCGGGAAGTCGGCCGAATAGGTGATGCCCGCGGCGTACGCGTTGCCACTGCCGTCGATCGCGATGTCCTGGGCGGAGTCTCCGCTAGATCCGCCGAGGAAGGACGACCAGACGAGAGTGTCGCCAGAAGCGGCAAACTTGGCCACGAAGGCGTCACTACCTCCATTGTAGACGGTGTCGTATCCGCCGCTGGCCGGGAATGCGCTGGAGCTGGTGTTGCCGACGACGTACACGCAGCCAGACCCGTCGACCGCGATTCCGGATCCGACATCCCAGCCCACTCCGCCGAGGAAGGTCGACCAGCCGAGACTGGCGCCCGCGGCGTCCACCTTGGTGACGAATACATCGGTCGAGGCAGCATAGGTAGTGTCGAATCCGCCAACGACGACGGGGAAGTCGGCCGAATAGGTCTTGCCAACGACGTAGGCGTTGCCGGCATTGTCGGCGGCGATGGCGTTGGCTACCTCGTCCTCGGCGGTCGTTCCGCCCAGGTAGGTCGACCAGCCGATAACCGGATCGATCACCAGCTCCCGGGTCGGATCGTGCTCGCCGATCGCGAAACCGTACTCCCAGTCGCCTCCCTTCTCTCTACTTACCTCGGTCCTTCTGCCAAGCCCGGCATAGCGGATAGCGACTTCCCGCCGTCCGGTTGGCGTCTGCTGGTAGCAGGTGAGCCCATCTTCACGGACCAATCCGCTGCCGGTCTCGATCTCGAGCGCCAAGCCATCTTCCACCACCCGAACCGCCCTCGCCCCGCGATAGCGAAGCCGCAGCGCGTCCAACCTGGCGCCGGGCTCGACCACGAAACGGTACTCGACTCCGTGACGTCGCGATTCGACTGCCATGTCGATTCCGGGGAGAACGTTCGCATACGCCAGCCGGGAATAGGTGGGAAGACCGGCTCGCCACTCGTCCTTCTCGCCGACAAAGTAGCTGGCACGTCCTGGCAGCTCGCCTTGCGGCTGCGGCTCCACGAGATCGGCGCCGACCAGGTTCCAGTGCAGTCCCCAACCAGCCTTCTTGGGCGATGTCAGGGCGAAAGCGATTCCCGACTCGACGAAGAACGCCGATACTCCCCCGTCGCGCAGCACAAATCCTCCAGCCGAGCCCGGCCCGGCCGCTGCCACGATCGGTGGCGGGATACTGTCAATCAATCGCGATGCGTTCGCGCGCGATGTGTTTGCGCTCCGTTTCGCCCGGAGGTCGCTCGGATCCGAAGCCGCCGAAGCTGCAGTCGCAGTCGCAGTCGCAGTCGCAGTCGCCGCCGCACGATCGGCGCCGGGCTGCTGCCGGCGTTCCCACTGTTCCCCTTGCTGCTCGCCCTCTGGTTCTTCTTGCGGTCGTGTTCCTGCTTGCAGAACCCATACCAGCATCCCGACCACGGCGACCAGCAATCCGAGCGCGCCCACCGTGAGTCGTCGCCCGTTTCTCGTCTTCGCGTCACTCATACCGCAACCCCCGTAGGAAAGGAATTAAGGAGCCAGCGCCAGCACTCCTGCATGGCGAACGGCGGGACTATAGCCGTTGATGCCACCGGAGACCACACCCGCGGAAGAGCTGCACTCGACCCGAGAGAGGGTCCCGGGCTCACGATCGGTCACATCTCCCGCGCTCGCTCGGGCGGGCTTCGTTCAGACGCCGGCATGGACTACGCTATGGCTAGACCCTCGCCAAAGACCGTTCCTGTCAGTTCATGATCTCCAGAAATGTTGGCAACAAGTCCCGTCTGGCCCGGGCATGGTATAGAATCAGCTCTCGTGAGTGATGCGTTGGGGAGAGCAGCGGCTGATGATCTGAGGTTCGACGAGTATCGATTGGTGCGACCGCTCGGCAAGGAGGCGAGCGGCAGGGTGTGGTTGGCTCACGATTGGCTGCTCGATCGTCCGGTGGTAGTGCGCTTTGTCGAGGGTGCGCCTGGCGATTCGGCGCCCAGCGTCGTTTCCGCAAGGGAGGGCGCCCGCTGTCTGGCTGGTGCGCGGGCAATGGCGCGGGTGACCGATCGGTCAGTGTGCCAGGTGCGCCGGGTGGTGGAGACCAGGGAGCGCCAGTACGTGGTGACCGACTATGCCCGGGGAGCGTTGCTCAGCGAGGTGCCGCTGCCGCTGGCGCAGGCGCAGGCGCAGGAGGTGGCGCTGGCACTTTGTCAGGCAGTGGCCGCGCGCTCGGCGCCGAGATTGCTTACGAATGGCTCCTTGGTGCGGAGCGGGAGAGCGAGCCAGCCGTCCTGGCCAAGCTGCAGCGCCGAGTGATCACGCTCGACGACCGTGGCGAGCTCGCCGCCAAGGTGAATGCTCCGGCCAGGATGGTCTTGCGAGTCGTGCCAGCCAGCACCCCAGCCAGCACCGTAGTCGAGCTGCACCGCACCGCCGTCGGGCCGCGCCATCTGGAGGACGAGGGCGAGCGCATCGAGCTCGGCCAGGATGGCGCAGCAGAGAAGACGTTGGAGCCGGGGTCGTATGTGCTGGTGCTTGGCGCAGCCGGCCGCCATCCGCTGCGCTATCCCCTGCTGCTGCGCCGGGGCGAGGAAGAGCAAGTGACCCTTTCCTTGCCCCTTGCCGAGACAGTCCCGGCCGGCTATCGCTACGTCGCTGCTGGCTGGTCGCTCTTTGGCGCCACCGACTCCGAGCCAGTGCGTCAGACCTATCGGGCCCAGCCCGAGCACCGCATCTCGGTCGGGGCGTTTCTCATTGCCGAGCACGAGGTGACGTTCGGCGAGTACCTGGAATACCTGGCCAGCTTGCCAGCCGAGGAAAGAGAGAAGCGGAAACGGGCGGTAAGTCGGCACGGCTTTGCATTCGATGTTTTCCGGTGACGCAAGGAACAGCGATAGCACGGACGAGAAGAGATGTCGGCAGTGACTGGCGATGAGCGATCGCGATATTTTTGCGAGCAACCACGAAAGTCCGGTATGGGCCAGGCTGGTAGCTGCGGTCGAGAAGTTGCTGGCGCAAGTCGAGGAGTTGTTGCTCGATGTCATAGCTGAGCTCGAGGACGTCGGTACGAAAGCGCTTGCGACGTTGGCAGCGCTGGTGAGCCAGGAGCAGATTGGCAAAGTCGGCAACTCGTGTCAGCCCAGCGGTCATTGCTCGCGTCATTGCTCGCCATGATACGGCAATACGGCAAGGAGCTGCCGGAGTGCCGGAGTGGCTCGCGTCATCTCGGCGTGGTACAAAGAGACTATGGCATCAGGCCATCGCGACAAGAAAGGTGGCGCCCGCGCTGGCGTTGCGGATCTCACGATCGAGATTCTGACAAATATTCGCGACGATATCAGGAGCATCCGCAACGAGATCGCTGGCACCAACGATCGGCTGGACCGTACCAACGATCGGCTGGACTGTACCAACGATCGACTGGAAGCGGTGCGCGTCGAGCTGAAGGCGGAGATTGCCACGACGAACCAGGGTCTCCAGGATCTTGGCAAGTTCATGCGCCAGATCGCCAGAGATCAGGCGAAGCACGAGCGTTTTCACCTTCAGCACGTTGGCTTGATCGAGAAGGACCTCGAGGAGCTCAGAGAACGGGTGCGCAAGCTCGAGGAGAATCGCGCCCAGTAGTGTCTAACCAGGGTCGCCGAAGCACTCGCCGGACGAGGCCGGGCAGAAGTGTTCGTCTTCGTTGACGGTGGCGAGGCGGACTCCAACGCCGGACCTTTCCTGGAGGCGGAGCTGCGCCTGGCCGTCGCTGGCAAAGGAGAGATTGCGGATTGCGGTAGCTGCTCGCTGGGCTGCTGGCAAGGCGCGCAGGAAGGTCAGGTATTCGGCGTCTGACGCATCCCCTCATTTCTTTCGGTCGACGTAGTCGTGGACTTGGTCTTTGACCGCGACGTGGACCTGAACTTGGACGTCCAGTCGATGACTCGGGTCAACGCTTGCCGACCAAGTGCAGGTCGAGGTTCAGGTCAA
>JAZDLZ010000113.1:0-4193 GCA_043801535.1 Pseudomonadota bacterium | reverse complement strand
GCCACCGACGCTGGCTTCGTGCCGCCCGACCTGCAAATCGGTCAGACCGGCAAAATCGTTGCGCCCGAGCTCTACTTTGCCGTCGGCATCTCGGGAGCTATCCAACACCTGGCTGGAATGAAGGGTTCCAAGGTAATCGTGGCCATCAACAAGGATCCCGAAGCGCCGATCTTCGAGGTTGCGGACTACGGCTTGGTCAGCACCTGGGAAAGCACCCTACCCGACTTGACTAGCGGCATCAAGCAGATCAAGGCGGAGAATAGGTAGTGCTCCTCCAGCCGGAGTATCCAGTACCATGGTGTTCGCATGGCAAAGTACAAACAGAACGCTCGTACCGCAGGCAGAGTAATCGATGGACTAGCTTTCGTTGTGACTCCTCACAACAACACCCTCCACACTCTGAACTCCACGGGAACTGCGGTGTGGACGATGGCGGAATCGGGCTGTACCATTGAAAGTATTGCCGCCATGATGACGGAACGCTATGACGTGACGCCGGAGCAAGCCATCGCAGACGCCGCGAAATTCTGCGACGAACTAGTCGCACGGCAGATTCTCGACAGATGCGAAGAATAGCCGGCGTCAGCTGTTCCGAGTCACTATCCCATTCCGCATCCGCAGCAGAGTGTTGATTCACGAAGAGTGCCGATTCAGAAAGATGTCTACGATTACAGAACGTCGGCTGCGCATCGCGGGCCTCGAAATCCTGCTACGCTCCAATCGGGGAGATGTGCTCAACGGACTCGTTGAACGCTTTGATGGGTACCAATCACTCGATGACTACCCCAATCTGGCATTCGAGTACAGCGTCGACGACAGCCTTACCGGCCTGAATTGGCCATTTCCTCCTTGCCATTTCGAAACCGGAAATGACGGACTCTACCATTTCTCACGCGAGGATCTGAGAGGCACCGTCGAGGTACCTATCGGCAGAGACGCACCAGTGCTGGGGAGATTCGAGGGAAATGGCGAACAGAAGACGATGGCAATTGCGCTTCGCATTGCCCTGGCATTCTCGCTCCTGCGGGTTGGGGGGATGCTGTTCCACGCTTCGGCCGTGCATGGCGCCAAGGGAACGCTATTGTTCGCCGGTTCGAGCGGCAAGGGAAAGACCACTATCCTCCGTCTGCTGGCGCACACTACGGCCAAACGATTTGCCGACGAATTGATCGCCGTCCGTCCCACATCCGGAACAACTAGGCAAGAATGGAGTGCGTTCGCCACTCCCTTCGGAGGCAAGTCTGGCTGGAATCCCGATGCCGCCGCGCCTCTCGCCAGGCTCTATTTCCTCCGACAAGGCTCCCAGCATCTGGCCGTCGCTCTGCCCCCGACTGCCGCAATTGGCCAACTCGCCAGTGTTGCTGCCGCCTACCTTCCTGGTAGCGAAGCCGCCGCTGCGATGCTCGACACTGCCGATGCTTTCGTTCGGGCGGTCCCCTGCTATCGGCTCGAGTTCACAAATGACCCTGGAATTGCCGCTGTCCTGGGCCTGACTTGATTGCGCACCCAGATTTCGGCTAATGTTCCACCATTGCTCTGACAAGTGAGCACACGCACTCCTTGCAGATGAATAGCCCATGAGTCAATATACAGGGAAAAGCGGAAGATCTGGCTTACAGCAGATTCTTCCTCACGCCCTTGGACAAGGAATACCGGGGGCAGTGTCATTCAGAATAACGGAACGGTGCAACTATCACTGTCTCCATTGCTTCACCCATTCACCTGCAAACGAACTGAACTACTCGGAAATCGACCGTATTCTGGGCGAGCTAGCCGACGAAGGAGTGTTGGCATTGGTTCTGACCGGTGGAGAACCGTTTCTCCGCCACGATATTGAACGGGTCCTGCGAACGGTCCGTCGACGCAGGTTCAGTCTTGCCCTCAAAACCAACGGATCGCTCATCGACGATCGTCGTGCCGATTTTCTTGCCGAAATTGCCTGCACGAGGATCGACTTTTCCTGCTACGCGGCTTCGCCGGTTCTTCATGATGAAATAACACGAATTCCCGGGTCTCTCGCAACTACTCTCGGAGCAATCCAACGACTTCGTGCGCGCGGCGTCACGGTACGACTGAACACTCCTGTGATGCGCATCAATGTTGCCGAATTGGGAGAACTCCGCAGCCTAGCGACAGCTCTCGGCTGTATGGTCGGCTACGGCCCGTTCCTCAATCCGCAGGAAGACGGCGGCAGGAAACCGCTAGCGCTCAGACCAGACGACGACTCACTCCGCAGCTTCTACGCCAGCACCGATCTCGGCGTTTGGCAAGAAGTACTATCAAAGGTAACGACTGACCGGCAAGACCTGCCCGAGCATCCGCCGTGCGGTGCAGCAAGGAATGGCTGCGCAATCAGCCCAGACGGAATCGTCAAACCATGTGAAGCTCTGCCTATGGCTGCCGGAGATCTGCGCCAGCACAGCTTTCGTACGATCTGGCATCATTCTCCCGTGCTGGAACGAATCCGCCGCCTAACTTGGTCCAGAATCTCCGGCTGTGCTAGGTGTGAACTACGGCGGTATTGTCGTCGCTGCTATGCAACTGCGTTGATCGAGGACGGAGATTTGGAAGGACCTTCGCTAGAGGCATGCCGTCACGCGATGATAGTGCAAGGACTCTTCGCGCAGTGGCAGTGCGCCGACAACCCAAGCCAAACTGAATCGATGGCGCCAACTGGGACACCATCAGGCAATACCACAACCATTCCGTCAATGCGCCGCGAAGACGATCACTGAGGCCTCGCGGCTGCCTCCGAGGAGGAGACACAATGGGCTATCAAATAGGCAAAAAAATGGGACAAGTCGCCCTGACAGCGTTTTTCCTTGGCTCAGGCTGTGGCGACAACTATCCCGGCAAGACACTTTCGATTGATGCTCCGTTCAGCACCAGTACTACGACCGAGCTCTGCTTGGCAAGCGATGGGAACGCCGAACTGACAGGAGTCCAGGTAACCATCGCCGTCACTGCAACCGGCTTTTCTGACGGTGAGTCGATTGTGCTGGTGATTGACAGCGCCGCAGTCGAAGGCGCACTCGCCTCAATCCAAGACGAGAAAGCTACCTTTGACTCAATCACTCTGCCAGCAGGAGAGCATCTGCTTGGAGTACGATCGGCAGACGGCCTCGTTGGTTCCAAGGAAGTCGCTTTCGCCTTGGACATAGTCATACCAACCGTTTCTTTTCTCTCCCCAACTAACGGTCAGATCATTGGCAAGGCTGGCGCCAGTGTGAGCGTGCTTGTCTCGAGCAGCCTCGAAGATGGAGAGGAAATCGAGCTGTTCACTAGCGCGCCAGGCAAGACGGAGCAGAGCCTGGGCAGCAAGGTCGTCTCCCAAGGAAAGGCCGAGTGGGAAGTAACAGTGGATGCTTCCGGTGAATGGGACCTGCGCGCCGAAGCAACCACGGAGTGCGGCAACCGAGGCTCTGCCCAGGTTGGCATCACCGCCGACATCGATCTCGATCCGTGCGAGATCGCCATCTCGCCAGAGCCTTTGGCGATTGCCGGTCTTGCTACCGGTGTCTTCAACAAGAGTCTCGACGCTGACGCACAGCCCGTCTTTCCGGCGACGACGACCATCACCACGACCACAGGCAATGCGATCGTGCTGTGGGATCAGGACACGAAGGTGTGGACCGGAACCGCGGGGACTGACGGCAAAGCCGTCGTTTCCCTTGATCTCGCAGACGGACTCCATCGTTTCAAGAGCGCTTGCACTGACGCTGCCGGCAACGAGAGCGAATCATCCATGGCCGACCTTCTCGTTGATACCGTAGCCCCGGAGTGCTCGATTACTTCACCAACTGATGGACAGGTGATCACTCCACTCGATGACACCGATCCGGATGCCAATGGAACCAACTTCCCTGTCGTGCTCTCAATCTCGGGCAATGATGTTGACGGCGGACCGGTGACGGTCACGCTCGGCAGCAACACCTACGAAGGAGCTATCGTCAACGGCCAAGCCTCGGTTGCCGTTTCGCTCACCGAGGCCGCCGACTCGATCGCCCTCAGTATTGCCGCCTCCGACTACGCCCAGAACCCCTGCGCGGACACCATTTCCATTGGCTACCAGACCGACGGCTGTGCCATTCGCTGGCAAAGCCCTACCTCATGGGTGGTGACGGATACCGATCCATCCACTGCCGGCGTCCAAGTGCAGGTGAAGGTCGAGATAGGCCCGGCATGCGCCAATC
>JAZDLZ010000079.1:0-10611 GCA_043801535.1 Pseudomonadota bacterium | reverse complement strand
TCATTGGAGTGCCATGTCACCGTCGCGCCGCCGATTGCTGCGGCGAGAATAGCACCTCGAAAGAGGAATGGAACAAGGAACTAGGGACTAGGCACAAGGGACCGGGAACAGCACGACCAACGGCTTTTGTTCACACCCTCTGACTGCATCCCCACACCCGTACCGCAATCACCCGGGCAGCTCGAACAGGTTTCGCCGGTGAGGAACGCCAGATTCGGGCCGTTCTCGGCCCTCTGTCCTCTGCTCCTTGTTCTTTGTTCGATTCGACTTTCGTCGGGCTTTCGTCAGGCTTTCACCTGCTTGGTCGGCCCGCCCCCGCCCCCGCCCTTGATGGCGATCTTTCTTGCCTGCACCTCGGGCTTCTTGGGGACGACGACGGTGAGAATCCCGTCTCTGAGCTCGGCCTTGGTATCGTCGAGGTCGATTCCTTCGGGGAGGGTGAAGGAACGGGTGAAGCTGCCGTATGGCCGTTCGCAGCAGTAGTAACTCTCGCTCTCCTCGGGCGTATCAGCCTCGCGCCTCCCACTGATTGTCAGTCGGTTCCCGGTAGCCGAGATGTCGAGATCCTCTTCTTTGACGCCGGGCAGGTCGGCACGAAAAAAGAAGGAGTCCTTGGTCTCCCTGACCTCCATGTCCGGGGAAAAGCCAACGACTCCCGGCTGGAACGCTGCCCGCTCCATTTCTCGGAAAGGATCGTAGCCCAGAAACTCGCGTAGTAGTCGGAACGGCTCCCACCGGCCTGGCGGCATGAGCTCCTCGCCGGTATCTCGCCTACGGATGAGCATTGCCATGGAGTCCTCCTTTGCTAGTTCGGTTGATCTAGTGCCGAGTGTTGGCGCTGCCAGTCCTGTCCGGCGGCGACCAAGGTAATTTGGAACCGTTCTGATTGGCCGCTGTCCAAGGAATCACATGCGACCCAATAGACGCACAATCTCAGCCTATCCCTGCCTAGCCGTCGTCTTTTTCCTCTTCTTTCTCTTTTGCCTCGCTTGTCTTCTCGCGTCCGCTGCGGCGCTGGCGCAAGGAGCGCCAAGCGGCTTCGAGCTGGCGCTCCACGGTCCCCGCGAGGTGCTCGCCGATCGTACGGCCTGCTTCCGGGGGGTGGCCTACGCAGTGTACGGGCTCGCCGAGCTGAAGCCGCTGGCTCGAGCACGGGTGCGAGCACGAGTACGCGGAAGCCACGCAGACGATGGCGAGAAAAGCGCCGCGCGCGGTTGGCGAATGGTGGCAGCCGACGAGCGTGGCTCTTTTCGGATCGACGTGCAGATGCCCGAGAACGGCGAAGGCACGCCCAAGCTCGAGATTGGCATTGGCGACGGCCAGGGCGAACGGATCTTCACGTTCCCGCTCGAGCTTGGCAGACCTTGGGTGATTGACCTCGTCACCGATCGACTGCTCTACGAGCCCGGGGAAACCATCCATGTGTGGGCCCGGCTTCGCGACTTGAGATCGCTGCGACCGCTGGCTGGTCGGGCGATCCGCTTTTCCCTGCCAGACACTATTGCTGCCGGCGAGAAGACGGCCAGCACCGACGCGAGCGGAGTTGCCGCGCTTGCGGTTCCCATCCCGCGCGAGGCCGCCGAGGGAGGATACCGGGTGCAAGCCCGGATCGACGATGCTGAGACCGAGTCGGAGCGCTTCCGCATTGGCACCCGCATTCAGCAGCGACTGTTTGCCGAGGCTAGCCTGACGCCCGCCATTGTCGAGCCACACGAGCTGGTGGCGGTCAGCGTCAAGGTGACAGCGGCGAGCGGAACCGTGGTGCGCGGCGCCACGGTTGCCATCGAGATCGACGGTGGCGAGGCCGCGACCGCAGTCACCGATTCCCAGGGCATCGCCAAGGCCAGCGTGCGCGCGCCTGCCTACCTGGAGCACCAGACCGGGGTCGTGTCGGTACGGGTGGAGGCCAAGCATCCTGGCTACGGCTCGACGAGCGCTCACGCTGCGCTCGGACTGAGAGTACCCCTGAAGCTCGACATCGAGGCAGTGGCGCCCAATGCCGGTCTGGTGCCGGAGCTCGACAGCCAGCTCTTCATTCGGGTGAGCAAAGGGGACGATACCCCGCCACCAGTCGGCACCCCGCTCGAGGTCCGGGGTGCGTCTATCCGCGGCGGCATCCAGCGGACGACAACTGACAGGAACGGCCTGGCCGTCGTTCCGACGCGACTGCCCCGAGTCGGGGGAGCTAGCGCAATGCGCTCGAGCGAACAGGCGTCGGACGCGGCCGGCGAGGAAAGCGATTGGCAATACGAAGACGGAGACGAAGACGGCGAAACCAACGGCTGGGGCACGACAGTGACGATCGAGGTGGCTGGCGACGCGCCGCGCGCTGTCCGGCTCGAGATCCCGGTCCGCCCGGGCGTCGAGGTGGTGCCGCGGGTGGCGCGACCGGTGGTGACCCCTGGCGATGCAATCGAGATCGCTCTCGCGCGCCGCGGGCGAGCGATCCGCCTCCCGGTCGTCGTGGAGCTCCAGTCGGACACCGAGCTGCTGGAGGTGCGCGTGGTCAACGCCGGAGAACAACGGGTGGCCATGCGTGCACCCGTCGATCGAGTCGGCATACTCCAGGTTCGGGCCCGCCCTCTCGTCCAAGGCGGGGCCGAGGAGGGCACTGGCGGATACGATGCTCTGCTGCTACGACCTGCCCAGCCTTCGTTTCCAGAGCTCCACGCCGACCGCGATACCTTCTCGGTTCGTTCAGTCGCCAAGCTACGACTCTCGACCAGACCGGGGGCGCCGCGGAGTTGGGCTGCGGTTCTCGTGCGCGACCTGGCAGCACATGGCGGCGAGACGCCGTTTGCCCGTGAATTCCTGGAGGAACAGGTTGAACAGCAGCTCGACCAGGCGGTCGTCGATCCCGCGGCCGCCTCTTCGGACCTGTTCCTGCGCACTGCGCTCGCGGCCTACGTGTGGAAGGAGACGATGCCACGATTGGCGAACGAGACCGTCGACGTGCTGGGGCGTCCGCTTCCCGCCAGAGACGGGCTCGAAGTCTCGGAGGACCGGGGAGTGTGGCGAGACCCCTTTCCGCTAGCCGACGAGCTGCGCCGCCGGGGGTTGCGCGACCTTTTGCGCTCGGTCGAGGAGCTGCTCGACAACGCCCTGGACGAAGGTCGTCTCGCCGACGTAGTCGCTGGCACCGGCCAGGCGAGCCGCTTCCGTCCCGACATTCTCGCCGAGCCCGAAATCCTCGCGCTGATCGAGCCAGCGCCGGTCACCCTGGGAAATGGCTCGCTGACTCTGGCCATGCTCGAGGCCGCCGACCCGAGCTTTTCGTTCGAGCACGTGGCCCGGCGCATCGCGCGCAAACGCCTGGTCCAGTTGGCAGTGGCGCTCGCCCGTTTTCTCGATCCCGGCGACGAGGCCTCACCCCAGGAACGCATCCTCGCCCGGGAACCGCACGATCGGTGGCTGGCATTGATGATCGAGCGCGGCACGATCCGGGCCGAGCAGCTCGCCGATCCGTGGGGAGGAACCTTCGCGATCCGGCCGTCCCGAGCCCCGGTGCTGGTGGTCGCCGTCGAGGCAGCCAACCTGGAGCTGGTCTCGCCCGGACCCGACAATCGGTTGGGAACCGGCGACGACGTGCGCGATCCCTTTGCGCGAGCAGTGCCAGCGGGCACTCCGTACGCGGTTGCATCGGGCGAAGACGAGCTGATGGACCGTCTGTCGTGTCTGTCGCCCGGAAAGGATGTGCTGGGCCGGCTCCTGACTGCCTACTCGCGCGTGGAGACCGCGATCAGCGAGGAAGAGATCGGCGACGCGGTCGACGCCGAGGTCTACGGTGGGTTGATCGGCAACGAGGTGGGGGAGATGCACGGGGGCTTTGGCACAATCGGGAGAGGACACGGAGCAGGCTCGGGAATCGGAAGCGCTCGTCTACGCACGTCCGGAGGTACCGCCGGCGGCATAGTCGGACTGGCCAGCTTCGTGCGGGAGCGATTCCCGGCCACGCTGCTGTTCGCCTCTTCCCTGCCCGTCGATCCCTCCGGCTGGACCAAGATCGAGATTCCGCTTGCCGACGCGGTCACCACCTATCTCGTCGAAGTCATCGTGTGGGGGAGCGACGGCTGGACGTGGTGGACCAGCACCAAGATCAGAGTGGACAAGGGAACCGTTGTCGACGCGCCGATTCCCCGCTACGCGATCAGCGGCGACGTGCTCCGCATTCCCGTGCGGATCAACAACCGCACCGCCAGCGACCAGACGGTTTCGGTTACGCTCGCCGCCACCGGTGCCTATGCGCAGCCCGAGCCGCTCGAAGCTCCCAGGAACATGGCTGCCGGCGAGCCGCCTTCGTCGTTGCCGATGGTGCAAGCGAAGGAATCGACGTCGCTCGACGGCAGGGTGCTCGGAACGTCGCGCCCGCTACGGATACCGGCAAACGATGCGGTCGAGGTCACCATCCCGATCACCCCGACCGAAGTGGGAGACAGCCACGTGGTGCTGAGCACCTACGCCCAGGATGGTGCTCTACTGGATGCAGCACGATGGCCGATGACCACCTATGCGCCGACGCGGCGAGCACGACTGTCGCACGACTTCCTGGTGCGGGGCGCTGGCAGCACGGTCTTCGAGATTCCCGGGGAGGCGAGCCCAAGAGGGGGCGGCGAGATAGCGCTGCGGGTCGGTAGCGGAGTGTTTGCGGTGCCAGAACGATCCGAGTGGGTAGCCGGCGCCGAGGAGCTCTTCGCTGCCTGGGCAGAGTCCTGGACGGCGAAACCAGGCATCAGCCCAGAGCTCATGCACACCCTCGACGAGGACAGCGGATCGACTCGCACCAAGGCACTGGCTGCGGTCTGGGCGGTTCCGGCGGTTCCCGATCGACCAATCAGCGACGCCCTGCAGGAGGTGGCGCGGGATTCTGCCCGTCGCGGTGCTTCCCGGGAGGACCTGTTCGAGAAAGCCAAGACTCTCCTCTACCTTGCTCCTGCCGTGCTCCATATCCGAGAACGGAGCACGCTAGCGCCCGATCTCACGGCAACCCTGCGCCAGCTTCGGGCTGGGCTCGAAGCCTCGGTCGTCGAAGCCACGGATGCGCCACACCTCTGGGCGCTGGCGGCTGCCGCGCTGGCGTGGACTGCGCCGCCCGGTGCAAGCCTCGAGCGCGTGGCCGAGCTGGTGCGCCGGGTACGCCGTTACGAGGTGCAGATCGGGATCGATTCGTTGATCCTCTCGCCTGGCGAATGGCCGTCCTCCGAGATCCACTACGAAGCAACGGCGCTGCTCGGCTTGGCGGAAATCAAGCTCGGCGACTACGATCGTGCCTTCGAACGTCTGAGCACCCTCGGCCGTCTGGAAATCGACCATGGCGCGCTGGATCCGAACGCGCGTACGGTGGCCAGAGTGGCAGCAGTCGCCGGCGCTGTCGGGCCGCCTCCGGAATCGGCGCTGGTGATGGTAGACGGAAGCCGATTCCGGGTGCCACTCACTGGTGGCGTCGGCCGGCTCACATTGCCGGCGCTGGCAAGCCCTGGCCGCCACCAGGTGAGCGTCGAGCTGCCAGCGAGGCACCGCCTGGCAGTCCATCTGCGCGGCACCGTCGAATTCGGGCTGCCGTGGCACGTCGCACCGGCGAGCACCGGGCTGCGACCAGGCTCGATCCGGGCCGCCGTCGAAGGGGAGCCGCGCAGTCGCGACGAGCACGCCGGGCTAGCCCTGGTGGTACGCAATCGCTCGCCCCGTACGATTGGCCGACCAGTGGTAGAGATTGGCCTGCCAGCAGGGGCAGAGCTCGACGAGGCTGCCCGCGCCATCATCAGATGGCACACTGCAGTGGAGCCCGACGCGACCCGTGGCACTCTCCGGCTGGAGCTGCACGCCCTGCCACCAGGAGGAATCCGCGAGATTCCCTTGCCGATTCGCTGGACAGTGGCAGGTCAGCTCCAAGGATTGGGCATCGCCAGCTTTCCCTCGGACAATCCCGAGGACGTTTCCGTGACTCCGCCGCGCACCTGGGACATTGGCGAGCCCGAGGTAGCCGTTCAGCCGCAACCGGAGGTGCAGCGATGAGCCACCGCTGTCGAATGCTCGCGCTTCTCGGTCTCGGGGCAGTGCTCGCCGTCGCTCCCTCCCCGCCGGCGCGAGCGGCGCAGGAACCGGCTCATCCCAGGGGTTCCAGGAACGGCGACGTCGTGACAGGGCTGGACATGGCCATCGAGGGAATCGCGCGCGCTCCTGCTGGTGGCCGGCTGCGCTGGTTCGTGCGTACCTACGAAATCGTGCAGGGACGGGATCTCCGGCCAGCGGCGGGTACGGCGGTGCGAGCGCTGGCACCGTTCGAGCGGAGTAGGCCCGTTGCCGAGACCGTCACCGACTCCGACGGTCGCGGCACTCTGGCCTTTGCCATCCCGGCCAACGTCAAAGAGTCTTTCGAGCTGACCATCGAGTCCCGGTCGCCACGCGGACTGACGCGCCGGTTTGCCATGACCGTGACAGTCGAGCCCCGCTATCGCATCGAGGTCTGGGTCGATCGTCGCACCTACGCACCCGGTCAGCCAATCTACGTGTGGGGGCGTGTTCTCGACGTGGCCGAGCACGTCCCAGCGCCTCAGCGCAAGGTTGTCGTGCGGCGGGAATACCCCAATGGATTCGTGCCGAAATGCGAGTCCTCGGTCGCAACCGACCGAGCAGGCGTCTTCCACACCGTGCTGGAGTCGCCAGGCTTCCCGATGGATCCATTCACCATCGCAGTGAGCACCGAGGGAGCCACGCCGGCCTTGCATTCCGGGCTGGCGATCGCCAGGGCCTCGACACCTGCGCTGGTCGTCCACGCCGTGCCCGCCAAGAGCGTGGTCTCACCGGGATCGATTGTCCAGGTTTCCGTGGCGGTGCGCACACCCGACGGCCGGCCAGTGCCGCGCGCCATCGTTACCGGGCCTTCGCTCCCAGACGCCCACGAGGAGGACGACGACTCGGCTGGCGAAGGCAACAGCGACGCCAACAGCGACGACGACACCGATGCCAACGCCGGCGATGACGATGACGATGACGATGACGTCGGCGTCGGCGATGGCAGCGCCGATGACGGGCGAAGACAGGTCTACCGCACCGACAGCCACGGTCTTGCCCGCATTCCGTGGCGGGTAGGATTCACCAGCAGAATCGTCGACGCCACTGCTTCCATTCGCGCGTTCCGGGCCGGCATCGGCGAAGGCACTGGCGTTGCTCGCGTACGAATCGCCCGCACGCCAGTGGTAGTCGGCTGGGCAGCCGAGGGTGGTGTGCTCGTTCCTGGTCTCTCGAATCGACTGTTCCTGCGGATTCATCGCGCGGACGGTCAGCCGCTGCGAGCCGCCTCCGTCCGTCTCGCGAGCGCGCGGTTCGAGACCGCGATCGCGACCACCGACAACGATGGCGTCGCGGTGGTCGACTTGGCGGTCGCCGCGAGCACCAGAACACCAGCAGACAATCCCGGCACGACAGCCATCCCGGCATCGCTCCAGGTCGGCTCCCACGTCGAGGAGCTCTCGCTGCCGCTCGATCCCGAGGCAACGTTGCGAGCACGTTCTGGCGCTCCGCTCGTCGAGCCTGGCAGCCCGCTCGAGATTCGCCTCGAACGCAGCCCAGCCATCGGCGACGTCCCGGTGGTCGTCACTCTCCTTGCCCAGGCGGATCGCGAGCGCTGGGTGCCAGTCGCCCAGACGACGGTCGCCGGGCAGGTCCGACAGATCGCGCTCACCGTTCCTTCCGACGCAGTTGGTCTTCTCTGGGTGCGGGCGCGGCCGCTCATCGGCCCGACCCACGACGAAGCTCGCGGCGGCGGAACGATGGTGTGGTCGTCGTCGCAGCAAGCGCCAGACCTGCGTCTTCTGCCCGTGGCCGGCGCTGCCGTGGAGATCGATCTTCAAGCCGACAGTCGAGGACCGTACAGCAGTTTTCTCCTCGCCCTGCCCGAGGACGCGGGCCGCCATCTCGTCGCGGTGCTGGAGCAGTCGCTCGACAATCCTCTCGCAAGGTATCGTCTGGCGGCGACGGGCTCGACGAGCCAGCTGCGTTCCTCTGCGCTTCTGGCTGGCACTCTCGCTGCCGGCACACCGGCAGACAATGGAGCGGCAGCGGTGCTCCGCAATGGCAAGGTCGTCCCGCAGGCGATGCCGCCCGATCCCGTGGCTTTGGGACGGCTGCGCGATCCGTGGCACAGTCGCGCACGCTTCGTGTTCGGCCGCCTCGGTCGCATCATGCGGGCGATCGAGAAGGCAGTGGCAGCGCGGATTCCCGACGATCTCTCCAGCGTTGCCGAGCCGGTTCCAGGGGGAGGATGGCGATGGAACAGCCAGCTCATGTCTCTCGTCGAGCTCGATCTCGGACCCGGGGCGGTTTCCGACCTGGACGGCAGCCCCCTGACGACGACCGCGTTGCTAGCGCTCGCTCCCGACCTGACCTTCGACAACGTCGCCCGCCGCATCACCCGCAAGCGACTCTTCGAGATTCTGGTCGCGCTCCGGCATTTCGTGAAGGAAAAGGAGCTCGACTACGAATGGGCACTCCGTGGCGATCCAGCCCGTTGGCCAGTCGAGCTCCTCGATCGAGAGGATAGCGAGTACGATGCCGAATCCATCGCTCGCGCAGATTTGTTCGACGGATGGGGCCGGCCGTTCGTAGTCCGCCGCGCACCAGGAGGTCGAGCCCGGTTCCGCTTTCTCGAACCGATCGTGGGCTACGAGCTCCTCTCGACGGGGCCGGATGGCAGGCTCGGCACTGCGGACGATCTTTTCGATCCCTTCGAGCGAGTGCTTCCGTCTGGCAGTACCTATGCCGAGGCCATCGGCGAGGACGCTCTCCTGGCACGCTTGCAGAGCGTCGAGCTTGGTCGGGCGATGGTGGCGGCGCTCGGGGAGCTATTCGAAGTCCCAGATGCGCCTGACTTCGAAGCAAGTGAGCGCGCGAGCGCGAGCGCGACTGCGAGTGCAATCGTGGGCGTAGGCGTAGGCGTAGGCGTGGGCGTGAGCACACAGTCGTCATGGGACAAGCTGCCAGCCCCAATCGTCGAGGACCACGGCAGCCCGCTCAGCGCAGTGCTGGCAGCTCGGCCGCAGGCGACCGTTGCCGTGTTCCAGCCTGCCGGCGAATCCCAGCGCCGCGACCCCCCTGCCTCGGTGCCGAGTGCCAGTATCCGCCAACAGACGCAACTACGGCACTATCTCGTCGTGGCTGGCGCCTACGCTGCCAACGGAGCGGCTTCTTTCGCTGCTACCCGACTCGATACGGGCGCTCCGCTGCTGGTCGAGACGACCATTCCCGAGCGTCTGCGGCCCGGCGAAAAGGTGTCGTTGCCGCTCCGGCTCATTGCTCTCGAGCAGAGCCAGGAGCTCTCGCTGCTGGTCACAGGCGAGGGATCGGTGGAGGCAAGGGCGGCCGGCGCGACCCGGTTCGTGCTCGCTGCCGGTGACGTCACGGAGGTCATGGTGAACGTGACCGCCACCCGCGCGGGCGCCGGACGCGTTCGCCTGGTTGTCACGGACGTCGCCTCCGCCGGCGGCACCGTGCTCTTCAGCGCAGCTTATCCGGTACGGACGATGTGGCACGGTTCCTTGCGAGTCCAGCACAGCGGGCGCTGGATTCGGGGTGGAGGCGAAAGCCAGCGACTCGTGCTGCCTGCCAATGCTCATCCCCTCGGCTCGACCTTGGTGATCACCGGCGGTCCGGATCTATTGCGCGATCCTGGTTTCGAGCGACAGCGGCGAGCACATCCCGCTCTCTTCGCCTGGGCACAGAGCTTCCGGGGCGACCCTGTCCCTGAATCGCTGTCTGCCGATTTGACTGCCTGGCGAGCAAACGAGAGCTCTCTGTCTGCTCTCGAGGGTGCGTGTGCGCTGGCAGCCTTCGCCAGCGCAGCGTCCGCCAGCGACCCGACAGCAGTCCGCGAAGACGACGCCCTGTCGGATCAGTGCTGGTCGGGTGCTGGCGATTGCCAAGCTCCGGCCGTTTCGCCGCAGGACGAAGAGGTGATGAGAGAGCTTTGGAACCGAGTGAAGACGAGCATCCGGGCGCTACCGCACGAATCAGCACGCGAGCGCAGCGCCGTGCTGGTCGCCTTGACCTCGATTGTCTCCGGGATCCCGTTTTCCGACGGCCATAACGACAGTGACAGACTGAGAGCGGAGGTATCGAGTATCCGCCAGAAGAGCTGGCTGACAGCGCTCTCCCGGCGCAGCCACCCAGCCGAGGCGGCACGACTCGCTGCTGCGCTCCTGCTCTCCGACCGGCGTGACGCAATAGGCCGCGAGCTATTCGGTCAGGCGCGAGCCGCGCTGCTTGCTGGTGACCACGGCGGCTTGGTCCTGTCCAATGCCGGCGGCCCCGCCATGGGCAACCGAGCCGCCGCCAACCGAGCTGCCGCCAACCGAGCCGCCGCCAACCGAGCCGCCAACCAGTCTGCCGGCCACCAATCCGTTGACGGACATGCCAGCGGTATTCGAACTAGTGACCAGGCCGTCGACAGCTGGATCGGTACCGTGGCTCTCGCCATTGCCGCGCACCAGCTTGGCGAGGATTCCCTGGTCGAACAACTCGACCGTGGGCTGGCACCTCGTCTCTACCTCGGACTCGATCGCGATCCAGAGGCAACTTTCTGGCTGCTCGCCGCTTCCGTTAGCGGCGCCCTGGGTG
>JAZDLZ010000064.1:0-6656 GCA_043801535.1 Pseudomonadota bacterium | reverse complement strand
GCGCTGGGCTACACGATCGATCCGCAGCATCTGCCCACTCTGCTGGAAAACTCCCGCATGAATCTCGACCGTCAGGTCTTCCGGCTGCAGGTAGTCCGTTGGCTTCTCGAAGAGAACATTCCAGTCTCGCTCTACGGCAATGGCTGGACCGAGCTCAGGGAGTTCGCCCACCTGGCAAAAGGACCGGTAGCGCCAGGGGCGGATCTTGCCAAGGTGTACCAGCGCTCGAAGGTTCTGTTGCACGTCAATACTGGCAGCAACTGTCACATGCGGCTTTTCGAGGGGATTGCCTCGGGAGGATTCGTCGTGGCGCGGGCGTGCCACAACGATTCCGCTCCCGGCGATCTCGCGTCACGCCTGGAAATCGGCAAGGAAATAATGGTGTTCTCCTCGAAAGACGAGCTACTGGACCTCGTCCGGCGAGCATTTGCCGACGAGCCGTGGAGGCGCGGCGTGATCGCGGCGGGTGCGCAGAGAGTGCGCGAGAACGAAAGCTACGCCAGGAGAGTACGCGATATCGTGTCGGACCTGGGCGAGATGACTGCCAGGATGGCGGACTCGTGGCAGACTGGGAGGGGGTCACCGGCTACTCCGTCCCATTGACGAAGGAGAAGGAGCCGACCATGTACGCCGAAAAACCTGCTCTGCACCGACGGCAGAGACTGCACCGGGCCGGAGAGCTACGTACCGTATCGGTGGACGTTACTCCCCAGTGCAACATGAGCTGCAATCATTGCTACGCGGAAACGTTCAGGAGATCGACACCGGTAGACATGGACGTGCTGGTTGCTGCTCTCGAGGAATTCCACGACCTCGGGGTGTTCCATTGGGTTTTTCAAGGGGGCGAACCGATTGTCGACCTCGAGCGATTGGAGGCCGTCTTGCTCGCCTGCCATCCGGACGAGAGCTACATTACGGTAGTGAGCAACGGCTGGGAGATGACCAGGGATCGTATCCATTGGCTCAGGCAACTGAAGGTCGACAAGATCGCGTTCAGCATGGACTCTGGTATTCCGCACGAGCACGACGCGGGCCGCCTCCCGGGTTCTTTCGCGAGAGTGTGCAAGGCTGTCGACGATGTCGTGGCGGAAGGACTGCTCGCCTCGGTTTCGATTACCGTGACTCGCACCAGCCTCTATTCGGAAGGCTTCCGCGCCGCCCTTGCGTTCGCCCAGAGCCGGCGGATACGCGTCGACATCCAGATCGCGGAACCGGTCGGCCGCTGGGAAGGCAGGACGGACATCCTCATTCGTCCAGAAGACGCCGCCTACCTCAAGAAACTGCAAACGGAGCTACCTGTTCTGCCGAACGGTCAATGGGCGGCTCATCGCGACATCTATTCAGGGAAGCAAGATCACTGTCCCGCCGGCACCGAGTTCATGGCGGTCTCGTCCAGTGGGCACGTGCTTCCCTGCAACTTCCTTCAATATCATCTCGGAAAGATTGGCAAGATTCCGATCGAGGAAATGCGCAACGCGATCGTCTCGAGTCCCTGGTTCGATGGCACCCAAGCGCGCTGCGTTCTGGGAGAGGACCAGGACTTTATCGGCTCGTTCGTGCTTCCGTACCAAGACACGCCCAAACCGCTCGATGCCTATAGCGTATTCGGCATTAGACGGCCCGAGCGCCGGAGGTAATCGTGGAGTTCGACGGCTTCAAGAAAACGGGACTCGATGCCACCATCGAGCAACGGATCGCGGATCACCTGGCGAAGCACGCCATTTCGGGGCTCGACGCCGTAAAGCACTTCCCGGTCCTGGCTCGCCGCCAATTGCTCAAGCGTTTCCTGGCCCATGTCGAGCTCTTCAAAATGACGCTCGGCATTCCAGGCGACATTGCCGAGCTCGGGGTGTTCCGCGGGCTGGGATTGATGACCTGGGCCAACCTATTGGAAGCCTACTGTGTTGGCGACCGCACCAAGACAGTCTGGGGGTTCGACAACTGGCAAGGGTTCACCGAGCTTCTACCGGAAGACGGCAAGACCGAATCACTGGTGCAAAAGCATGCGGGCGGATTCTCTCCTCGCCAGTACTACCAAGAATTGGCCGACGCCATCGCGATATTCGACGAGGACCGCTTTGTCCCTTGGAAGCCGAGAATCAAGCTCGTCGTCGGCGACATCGAGCAGACGGTGGGGGAATTCTGCCAAGAGAATCCCGGAATACGCTTTTCGCTGGTGCATTTCGACTGCGACCTCTACAAGCCGACGAAAGCCGCGCTAGAGGCGCTCTGGCCACGGATTCAGCGGGGCGGCGTGGTCCTTTTCGACGAATACGGTATTCCCGAATGGCCGGGAGAAACCAAGGCCGTCGACGAGCTACTCGAGCAACACCCAGAGCTACGCCTGCAAACTCTCGACTGGACGAATGCTCCGGCCGCTTTCTTGATCAAGCCTTGAGTGTCTTCCCCAAAACGGCGATAGTGACCACGAGCGCAGCGCGGCTTCGCCGCGCGGAGCGAGTCGCGGCGCTGCACCAATTTGGTGGTCGCCCGGGAGATGACGCGCCGCGGTTCCCCTCCTCGAAGAGGTGGGGCGGAGGGGTGGTCTTGAGGCGCGCTAGCGCCGGATCAGGGGTCTTGGTAGGTTGAGGGAAAAGCATCGCAGCATGAACCTCGTCGATTGCCATTTGTGCGAAGGCAAGCTGATCGCTCTCGAGGGCTTCCCCTCTCTGTTGCAGGTCACCTCTGATTGCCGGCCGTGGCGCGGTGGCGGTCAGCTCGCGGTCTGCCGTGGCTGCGGTGCAGTACAGAAGCCAATCACCGAAAAGTGGCTCGGAGAAACAAGCGAAATCTATGCTGGCTATGAGATCTACTGCCAGGGCGCCGGGACCGAGCAATTGACCTTCGATCCTGGTACTGGTACGAACGAGACACGCTCGACAAAAATCGTCGAATGGCTGACTGCGGCGCGCGTCCTGCCAGAATCGGGGAGGCTTCTCGACATTGGCTGTGGTAATGGTGCGTTTCTCCGAGCTTTTGGCGCCCGCCACCCCCGCCACCCCCGCCACCAAGGATGGGAGATGACTGGCCTGGAATTGGATGGCCGCAACCAACGGGCTATCGAATCGATTCCCGGGGTAACCGGACTGCACGTTGGACCAGTCGAGAGCTTGACCGGACGATTCGATCTGATTGCGCTGATCCACGTATTGGAGCACGTTCCCCGGCCAGCTCGTTTTCTCGCATCGCTCACCAGGAATCTGGAGCCTGATGGGCTCCTGCTGATCGAGGTGCCGGACATAGAACAATCGCCCTTCGACATTCTGATTGCCGACCACTGCACCCATTTCGCCGCCGATGCTCTGCACGAGCTTTTGGCCTCGGCGGGATTCGAGTCCTTGGCCACCAGAGCCGACCTGGTCCCCCGCGAGATATCCCAGCTCACTCGGTTCTCCGGCGGAGGTGGACCAGAGCAAGCCCGACGGGAGGGTCGCCAGCACAGCGAACGGGAACCTGGCAACGGAATGGAAGTGCCAAATGCCCATATCGCGTGGCTACAAAGCCTGCTTCGACAGAGCCAATTGCTCGAAGGAACAGTCGGTGTGTTTGGTACGTCCATCGCCGCTACCTGGCTGGCCACGTCACTGGGAGACAAGGTGGTCTTCTTCGTCGACGAGGATCGCAATCGCATTGGCCGCGACCATTTGTCGCGCCCGATCTATGCGCCATCCTGCGCTCCGAAGGGTGCTCCAATTGTCGTCCCAATGCGGGCTGATATCGCCGCGGCAATCGCCAAACGGTTTGAGAACCTTGCTCGAAGATTCGTCTTGCCCGCCGCCGTTGGGAGTGTCTCGCGGTAGCTCCGCGCAAGGGCTCGAATCGAGAAGACTCGCAGGAGAATTCATTCCATGATCGGGATCGTTGGAGCTTCTGGTTTGGTTGGCCGCAATCTTTGGGCTCATTTCGCCCAGCAGCACGCCGAGCAGCACGCCGAGCACGGTGGCGTGCTGGGAACCTATTGCGACCGCCAACGCGATGGCCTGATTCATTTCGACCTCCAGAAGGGGGAATTCGGCGTGTTCGCCGGCTGCCGAGCGGTGATCGTCTCGATCCAGCTTCCCAGCATCGATCACTATCGACGCGACGTTGCCAGCGCCTACGACTTCTCGGTAACCAAGACGATAGCTCTGCTCGATTGGCTGCGAGAACGAAAGATCAAACCAGTATTCCTGTCTTCGGAACAGGTTTTCGACGGCGCGAAAGGTCTCTATGAGGAAGACGACGAGCCGAATCCGCTCAACCTCTATGGCCGATACAAGCTGGAGGTCGAACGATTCATGCAGGAACGGCTCGACGACTATCTGATTTTCCGGCTGTCCAAGACCTACAGCAAGGATCCCCAGGACGGCGGAGTCTATCTGGAGATCCTGGACCGGCTTCGCCGGGGAGAGAAACAGACTGCCGCGTTCAATCAGGTATACAATCCCACCGATGTTGCGCTCGTATGCCGATTCATTCGCCGCAGCCTCGAGCTGGGACTATCGGGTTTGTATCACTTGGCCGACCGGAAGGTGATGAGCCGCCTCGAGCTTGCCCGCGAGATCGCCGCGGAGCACGGCATCGACCATCGCGGCCTCGTCGAGGGCATCGACTACCGCACGCTTGGTCTCGTCGAGCCACGTCCGCTCGACACCTCGATGCGAGTGGAGCGCATCCACCGGTTGTGTGGAGGAGCATAGGCTGTCATGAACAACGACAAGCTGCGCATCGATGGCCACAAGCTGATGTTTCACCCGCAGCGCGTGAGCTCCTGGCTCTGCGGCGAGCTGATCTATCCGATTTACATGGAAGTGAGCGTGGCGGGCGCCTGCAATCACCGCTGCGTGTTCTGCGCCCTGGATTTCGTGGGCTACCAGCAGCGCAGGCTCGACGCCGGCGTGTTTGCCTTGCGCCTGGCGGAGATGGGGCAACTCGGCTTGAAGAGCATCATGTACTCGGGCGAAGGCGAGCCCCTGCTCCACCCCGACGCTGCCAGCATCGTTCAGGCGACGCGCCGGGCTGGCATCGACGTCGCGATCACCACCAACGGTGTTCTGCTCAAGCCGGCGAAGGCAGAGCAAATCCTGCCCCACACGGACTGGATCAAAGTCAGCTTCAATGCTGGCACGCCCGAGAGCTATGCCCGCATTCACCGCTGCCACGCCAAGGATTTCCACACAGTCCTGGCCAACCTGAAACACGCGGTGGCGTTTCGCCAACAGCACCGCCTGTCCTGTGCTCTCGGCCTGCAGATCCTGCTGCTGCCGGAGGTGGAGAACGAGGTCGCCGGGTTGGCGGCTCTGGCTCGCGACATTGGCCTGGACTACCTCGTCGTGAAGCCGTATTCGCAGCATCCCCAGAGCAAGACTGCAATCTACCAGGATGTGTCCTACGCCAATGCTTCCCGTCTCCAGGAGGAGCTGTCCGCCTTCAATACCGGCGACTTTCGCTGTCTAGTACGGCTGGAAACCATGCGTCATTGGGATCAGGCGAGCAAGGACTATGGTCGTTGCCAGGCGCTGCCTTTCTGGTCCTACATCGACGCTGGCGGCAACGTCTGGGGGTGCAGCATGTACCTTGGCGACGAACGATTCCTGTACGGCAACGTCCACCAGCAGACGTTCAGGGAGATTTGGGAAGGCGAACGCCGGCGCAGCTCCCTGGAGCTCGTGAAGCAGGAGCTGGACGTGAGCAAGTGCCGCATCAACTGCCGGATGGAGCAGATCAACCAGTATCTGTGGAATCTGACGGAGACTCCGCCGCCGCACGTGAATTTCATCTAGGAGCCGACGGGGGACGCGGCACATTGGAGAATCCGATGAATGACAACCCATTTGTCTCATTCTACGGTGAGCACGGTATCTCACCAGTACACCAGGACGTTCGCAATATCGACGTCCACATTCGACGACGCGAGAAGCTGTATCGAATGCTGGGGCTTCCGCCAGTGGCTTTTTCCAAGGGCCGCGTGCTTGAGGTGGGCCCGGGAGGAGGCCACAACGCGTTGGCGCTCTTCTACTGGGGGGCGAGCGTGGATTTTGTGGAGCCCAATCCAGCGGCACAAGCAGAAATCCCGGAGCTAATGAGGCAGCATGGGATTGCCAATAATCGCTGGAGCATCTATCCCGGCTTGGTAGAGACGTTCCCGGCTGAAGAACAATACGATATTGTGCTTGCGGAAGGGATTCTTCCCGGATTAAGTAATACCCACGAGGTAATAGCGAAGCTCCAGCTCCTTGTTCGCAATGGCGGGGTAGTGGTAGTGACCTGCATGGACGACATTTCCTCGTTTTTCGAAAACACCAAGAGAATAGTCGCCGAGCGGCTAGTCAGAAGGATTCCTGCTTTCCCGGAGCGGGTCGCCATTCTGTGCAAGGCATTCGATACTCACCTACGTTCGTTGAGAAACGCCACGAGACCGATCGAAGACTGGGTCGCCGACGCATTCTTGTTTCCTACCTCCCGCTGCACCTTGTTCGGAATGGACGACGCGATGGCGGGGTTCGGCCGAGACTATCACTTGCTCGGGAGCTCTCCGTCGCTGTTCGTTGACTATTCGTGGTACAAGGATCTCGAATACGATGCGAGGGCAGCCTGTTTGTTGCAGTTCCATAGGAAACGTCACGCATTGCTACACTACGATCTCGAGGAAAGCCAGAGATCAGTTGACGCCAATC
>JAZDLZ010000012.1:0-4150 GCA_043801535.1 Pseudomonadota bacterium | reverse complement strand
CCGATGAATGTCGCGAAAGCGGCAAACAGTCGGCGTCCCGTGCCCGACCAGGTCGGCTTGTGGAATCCTAGAAGTCTGCCTTCCTCGGCCTTGGCCATCGGCTCGTTCGTCGCGCGGCCAACGTACACCAGCGGCGGCGTGGCTGGCAATTCCTGCCTCCTGCACTGGGATTCGGAGTCCAGTCGGCGGCAACCAGAGCGCCTCGAAGTTGCCGGCTCCTCAGCCTTTCGGTGGCAGGAGCCTCGATTCGCCGGAAAAAAGAGAGGTGCGCTTACCGTTGGCGTTGAATTTCCAGGCGTACGCCGCGCCTGCCGCACCGGATGCCAAGGCAAGAATCCCCATCATTGGAGCCAGCAGAAACGACGGCACGATCCTGTGAGCGAGAAGATAGATGACAATCGCCACAACTGCCTCGGTCCACGGCGCAGCGTACAGCCAGCCGAGGGGACCGAGGAAAAACGACAGTACGCCGGAAGCGAGCACCGACTTCCGACCAGTCGTGGCCGGAGAATTGGACAGCAGCGACTGGCGGGCCAGCGACTGCGCTTGCCTAATGCAGGCCAGGGCATCGGAGGAAGCGAGCGCAAGCGACCGGTCATCTTTGCGCGTGCCGGCTGCCTCGATCTCCGCGACAGTGCAAGGCCCAGTGTTCGGTCGACTCGCTCCGCGAACGTGGAACGCCAGGTCGCCCTCCTCTTCCACGGGATCGATCACCCCGGCAGCAGCAAGCTCGTCGAGCCACCGCTCCATCTTCTTGCGTGGTACCCCCGTCAACAGCAAGAGATTGGCGCGAGTCAACGATATCCGGGACGTTGTCCACAGGCGGATCAACCGCTGCTCGAATTCGCTCTGGTTCACGGTGACTACTGTAGCGCAGAGAATCGACAGCGGCCAGCAGTGCCTGGTGCTCTAGTGCCTCGTCATGGTTGATCTCGACGCCAGCGCCTGTTAGGTTGGCTCGATGCCCCTCATTCGGAAGCTCGATTACATCTGGATTGACGGCGAGATGGTGGCCTGGGACGAAGCGGTCGACCATGTGCTCGCTCACACGCTGCACTATGGACTAGGCGCGTTCGAAGGAATACGCGCCTACCAGCAGAACGACGGCAAGACCGCAGTCTTTCGTCTTGACGAGCACCTTGAACGTCTCATCCAGAGCTGCCGAATCTGCACCATCGACATACCCTATGGCAAGGAAGCGCTCAAGAATGCCTGCCTGGAGGTTATTCGCCAAAACAGGCTCGCCGAGGCCTACCTGCGGCCGATCGCCTATCTCGGCTACGGCGCCATGGGTTTGGGATCGCTGGAGCCACCGGTTCGTACTGTCATCGCCGCTTTCGAGTGGGGCGCGTACCTCGGCGAGGAGGGTGTGCAAAAAGGTATCCGAGTGCGGGTCTCCTCGCTGCGCCGGGCGGCGATCGACGCGATGATGTCGAAAGGCAAGATCTGTGGCCAATATGTAAACTCCGTTCTTGCCAAGAGAGAAGCCATGCGGGACGGCTACGATGAGGCATTGCTTCTCGACGGCAACGGTCACGTGGCCGAAGGATCGGGCGAGAACGTCTTCATTGTTCGCGGCGGCATCATACAGACGACGCCCACTTCGTCGTGCATTCTGGCGGGCATCACTCGCGACAGCGTGATCAGGATCGCCCGGGACCTGGGCTATCACATCGAAGAGCGCGTCTTTACCGTCGACGAGCTGTGGTGTGCCGACGAGGTGTTCTTGACTGGCACTGCCGCCGAGATTACCCCCGTCCGCGAGTCGGACGGACGAAAGATCGGCACTGGAGAGCCAGGCCCGGTTACCCGCCGACTGCAAGGAGCCTTCCGCGAGGTGACCAAGAGCAACACTGGCACCCGCTACTCCGAGTGGTTGACGTACCTATAGACAACCCCGTGTCAGGCAACTCGAATGAGCAGGGCTACCGGGAGGAACGCAAACACCGACGCCAGCGCAAGCACCGGACCAAACCCGTCCCGCTCGCTCACCCGAACGCGCCGGCCAGAATAGACGTCGCGAAAGACCATGCCCGACCAGTCCGACGGAAGGATCAACTGGTCATCACGCCAACCGCGACGCCCGAGAAAACGTGACGGTGGTCCGAGCCTGGCGAAGAACCGGCTAGCGACAGCCACGGCAGCATTCGTTCGTGGGATCTCTCCCCTGGTACGGCCTGGCTCCCCCCGGCTCGCTCGCGTTTCTCGTGAGTAGCCGTCCCAGGCTTGCGGCGAGCTGCAGAGAGTGCGAGCGAATGCTATGACGTGGTTCTTGTTGCGACCCTCGACTGCCAGCGGCCGGTAGTCACCGTCCAAGAAGAGCTCGGGACAGTGTTCTCGACAGGCTAGTCCCTCGATTGTGATGAAAGTCTTGAGCTGGCCGTCTTCGACGTTGTCGAGGAGCCTTCGCAACAGCGCTCGGCGATCAGTGTTCCGTGCCTTTTCGAGCCAGGCTAGCTCGACCTGGAGCGTCTGATAGTCGACGCGCCGCCGATTGTCGGGATCGACCAGAGAGAACCACCAGGTTTCGGATCCCTGGTAGAAATCGGGGATCCCCGGCGATGCGATCTTCAGTAGCAATTGCGACAGCGATCCCAGCAAGCCACGGCGAGCAATCCTCGCCGAAAACTTGGCAAGGCTACGCAGAAACACTCCTGCCTTGGTGGGATCGAGAACCGCCCTGACAAACCGCCTTACTGCCAGCTCATACTCCTCGTTCGGGCTAATCCAGCTCGTGTGGACTTTGGCCTCGCGCAGTGCCTTGATCGTGTATTCCTCGACGCGCGAGCTGAGACTGGCGGCGGCGGCAGCTACCGAAGCACGCTCTGCAGCCGGCCTTCCGCGCGACGAGAAGAGGGGTAGTGGCCAAATCCCCAGCAGACTCTGATACAGCAGGTACTCTTCGTTGGCATCGGGAACCTGGACGCCCTCGACTACCGTCTTGTGCGTCCGGTTGAGACGCTGCCAGCGTAGGATTGCCCGGTACCACACCGCCGGGATTTCCGACAGCACGTTGATGCGAGCTCGAGTATCCTCGCTCCACTTGCTGTCATGGGTGCTGGTGGCGTTGAGCGACCGTGGCCAAAGGCGCTGGCGTTCGGCGTTCGCCCGATGGAAGCGTGCGATGGTCGTCCCGAAGCTCGCTGGATCGCCTCCGACCTCGTTGAGCGATGCCAAAGGATACAGACGATAGAATGCAGTGTCCTCGACACCCTTGGCAGTCACCGGAGCGGTGAGTTGCTGGAACCGCATGGTAAATGCCAGTCGCTCCTTGCAGTCA
Source organism: Pseudomonadota bacterium (assembly GCA_043801535.1). Lineage (GTDB taxonomy): Bacteria > Myxococcota_A > Polyangia > Haliangiales > SHYZ01 > JAZDLZ01. The sequence continues at coordinate 870 of JAZDLZ010000012.1, read as the reverse complement.
GCCTCGCTGCGCTGCTCCTGACCGTCTCCCAGGAGGATCGAGCGAATGAAATCGAACACTGATTCGCTCATCGCTGGATTGCGACGCTTGGCCCAGCGTATCGCAGTGGTGATGTTCCTGCGGTCTTCGACGGTGATCGGAACGCCCTCGTCGCGATATGTCCGATAGACCGGAAAGCAGGCAATGACCTCCCGGAGCGCATCCTGGAGGCTGTTGAGAGTGAAGTCGCGCGAATACCGATGGTGCTCGGAAATGCGGTCGAGCTTGCGGGCGAGCATGTGAAGCTCGCTCGACATCGACACGTCCAGGACCAGCTTCTTGGACTCGTAGAACAGGTCACCGTAGTCGATCGTGACTCCAGTGAACCTTTCGTAGAGCCGACGGAATGACTGAGCATTGGTGGTTTCGACGAGAATACCGTTCGCCAAGTTCAAGAAGTCGTAGCCGGTCGTGCCCTGCACGGGCCAGTCGGCACAGAGCTTCTCGTCGGAGTCGAGGATCTTCTCGACGACAACATAGACCGCGTCCGCGCTCACGTCCGCCCCCCCTCCGCCTATGCCTGAACAGCCACAGGGAAGCACCGCCGGTGAAGTAGCAAGCGCACCTGGCTCACGACTCGTCCACCCTGTTGTCCCTGTTGTCCCTGTTGTCCCTGTTGTCCCTGTTGTCCCTGTTGTCCCTGTTGTCCCTGTTGATTCGACGACCGCAGCGCCATTCTCGTCAGCAGCGTTGGTTACCGCGCCGCGACGGAGCTGAAGATCGCACAGGTAGCGTCCCGGAGCATACAGACCATCGACGTGGTCGATTCTGAGCCCGGTTACCCTGCCCTCGCCGATGAGCCGGAAGACCAGGCGATGAACAGCGGCAAAG
>JAZDLZ010000003.1:0-8599 GCA_043801535.1 Pseudomonadota bacterium | reverse complement strand
TCGATGACAGCAGTCGGATGTTGGCCTCGGCGAGCGACGATGCCACAGTGAGGCTCTGGGATGTGGTTGGCGATGGCAAGCAGCGGTCGCTACTGCGTGGGCACGAGAGCTTCGCCACCAGAGTAGTGTTCGCCAGAACGGGCGAATTGTTCTCTGCTGGCAAGGACGGCACCGTGCGGCAGTGGGATCTCTCGACCGGTGTCAGTCGAGCTCTCGTCGAGAGACGGCCGCCGGTGTATGGCCTTGCGCTGAATCCAATCGACGGGCGTCTGATTACCGGTAGCTCCGACCGGACGATTCGGTTCTGGAACGTCGATAGCGGCGGAGAGCTGGCATCGCTGCGAGGCCATCAGGACGTGGTCACCTCCGTCGCGGTGAGCCCGGATGGCAATGCTCTGACCTCCAGCAGCGTCGACAAGCACGTGCGATACTGGAATCTCGATTCTGGCGATAGCGTCGTCCTTGGCCGGCATCAGGACATCGTGACCGCAGTCGTCTTCAGTCCCGATGGTCGGTTCGTGGTTTCCAGTAGCTACGACAGTACGCTGCGACTGTGGCGGGTGGATGCCGAAGCAAGCGTGGCTGAAGACAGCGGCCATACAGGTCTGGTGCGATCCATCGACTTTTCCCCCGATGGCAGTTCTTTGGTTTCTGGCGGCGAAGACAGGAGCGTCCGAACTTGGAATGTACGATCGGGCAGGCAGCACCTGCTCCTGGCGGGACATCAGGGTCCAGTCACCGGAACGGCTTTCAATCCGGATGGCAGGACTCTGGCGTCGGCCAGTTTTGACCGTGGCATCCGGATCTGGGACACCGCCAGCGGCAGAAGCGAGGAGCTCGCTCCGCGCCATGACGCCAACGCTGCCTCTGACGTTGCCTACAGCTCCGGCGGGCAGATGCTGGCCTCGAGCGATGCCAGCGGACACATGCAGCTCTGGGATCCGCGCACTGGTACCCTCAACGGGCGGTTGAGGGCGCGAGCTTGTTTCAACAGCATTGCGGTCAGCGGCGACGGATCCGCGGTCGCCGCCGCCACGGAATCCGGTCTGGTGTACGTCTGGGATGGGGCAACCTCCAAGCTCGTTGCCGAGCTCCGCGGACACGAGAGTGAATCCTGGGGTATCGCGTTCGCTGCCGGCGGTCGTGCTCTGGTCACCAGTGGCGTGGATGGTACGGTCAGGCGCTGGGATCTGGCGCGCAAGACCGGCCAAATCATGGACAGACACGACGGCGCGATCTGGCGGTTGGCTTTGAGTCCCGACGGTAGCCTTCTCGGAACCCCGAGCAGCGATGGCACTGCCCGCATCTGGAACCTGGCGAGCGGAGAGCGTGCGGGCGTGCTGCGCGGTCACCGTGGCACGGTCAGGGCTCTCCGTTTTGGTCCGGATAGCAAGCTGGCAGCCACCGGCGGCCAGGACGGAACCGTGCGAACGTGGGACGTGGCCACTGGAAGACCATACTGGCGGGCGCCGCTGATGCTGCGTTCCCCTCCCCGCGTCTTCACTCATCTCGGCTGGGTTCGGTTCGACGGAAAACAAGAGACAGCAGGAGTTGGGGCTGGCGCGGCCTGGCGCCAGACAGTGGAGCAGCAGGCGAAGAGCGCGGCTCAGTCGACTGGCGATGGCGACCGGCTCTGCCTTCTCACCCACGACGACGAGCTTCAACTCTGGAGCATGACTGCCGATCGGCTCCTGGCTCGAGTATCGATGACGCAAGCAACAAGCCAGACCCCTTCGCCGACGGCGAACGCTGCCAACGCGACACCCGAGAAATGGGAAGGCGACAGCGCCGTCGTGCGGCTCGCCGCGACCAGCCACGGCTGTTTGATGGTCGCCGGCGGTCGAGCCTTCCTGCTGGAAGGCCCGGTCAGTGCTGCGGTCGTTCGTGATAGTGGACGCAGTGTTGCCACTGCCGCAATCCGCGAGCTTGCCGACCAGGCAAGCGCCATTGCCGTTCAGGCTGGTCGCATTCTGATTGCCAGTGACAGACAAGCGCAAGTGCGGGAGGAGAATGGCGCCGAAACGGCTAGCCTGGCTGTCGAGCGAGGTGCGAGCGCGCTTGGCATGGTTGGCGGCGGTCGTCTGCTGGCAGTGGGCTACGATGCCGGAGACCTCGAGCTGGTGCCCGTCCATTCCGGCGCCGCCAGGCCGGCTTTCAGCTTCGAAGAAACCTTGACCTCGGCAGTCGAGCAGATCGGTGAAGGACCGCGCCAGACGCTGATTGTGGGCTATGCGAGCGGTGACCTGGGAATATGGAGCCTGGAGACTGGCAAGCGATTGCGCCACTTCAAGTTGCACGGCCCGATCGTTCACCTGCTCGTCGACAGTGAGACTCGCCGCCTATACGCTGCCACCGAGGTCGGCGATTATCGGGCAGTCGACATCACCGCCCTCTATCGGGACTACTGCGATCTGCTCGACGACATCTGGAGCAATGTTCCGGTAGTGTGGCAGGATGGCATGCCAGCCCTCACGGCGCCGCCGACCAGCCATCGGTGCAATAGGGTCAAGGCTGTACTAGAGTCTGGTCGCCAATCTGCCGATTGACCCTCGATCGGGGCGGGGGTGTGAACAAAAGCCGTTGGTTGTGCTGTTCCCTGTGCCTAGTCCCTAGTTCAATGAATGGCCGAATTGAACAAGGAACTAGGAGCAGAGGACCAAAGACCGAGAACGGCCTGCGCTCCCTCGGGTGCCTTGTCATGTCCATCCGACCGAGATACGTCCACGTCGGGTATCGCTGACGCTCTGGTTTCGCCGCCATCGACGGGGACCAACGAGCAACGATCACAGCCTCGAGCTGATGTCGACTTTGCATCCAGAGTCGTTCTCGCCGATGTTGCAGTGACATCGAGGAGCGCATCATCTCCAGCGAATTCAGTATGATAGCGATCGGTTTCCATTGGAACAGATCATGCTCTTGCCACTCTGGCAAGGAGGTGCCCTGTGTCGCATAGCCCGACCCGCAATTGTTCTCTTGGGAAGCGCCGTGCGCCGACCCACTGGATCGTCCGAGGTGCCGTTCTCCTCTCGCTGGCATTCTTGGCCGCCGTACCATCTGTCGCCGTGGCCGCCGAACCACCAGCCGCGGCCAAGGCCACAACTCGAGACTGTCTCCGCCTATCTCCTGCTGACCGGACACTGGGCCTCTCACTCGGAAGGCTCCTGATCCAAGTCGACGAAACCTCCTACTCCCAGTGGGAGATCGAGTTTTCCGGACTCGAACGACTGAAGGACGAAGACGTCTGGTCTCTCGTCGGGGGACGGCCAACGACTGCCTTGACTATCGCCGAGGGCATCGCGGTGGTGGTACGCCTGGGCAACTCTGGGCTATTCACCGTTGTCTCGCCGATCCTACGTCTTCCGAGTCAGCCATCGCCATCCGCGACTGCAGTCCTGGAGATATCGCTCCACGAACAGCCACACATCAGCAAAGTCACATTCAGAGGGCAACGGGAGCATTCCGCGAGGGATCTGCTCGAGGCAATGTTCGCCAATCCACCCCGTGGTGACCGTCACGAGGAGATCCCAGGCCACGGCCACGGCCACGGCCACGGCCACGGCCACGGCCACGGCCACGGCCACGGCCACGGCCACGGCCACGGCCACGGCCACGGCAAGGCAGCGCAGGCCGCCGGCGTTGCCGTGATAGCCAATCGAGCCGAGCTGGAAGTAGATTCCAACGGATTGGGGGAGACCATCAGGCAAGCCGTGAATGCCAAGCTGGCACGGGTGCTCGATCGTTGCCGGTCCTCTGCGGCGCCAGAGTTGCTGGCGCGCGTCGAGGAAGACGGTTTCCAGCCAGGCATCATCTCGAACGGCGTGCCAGCGGCGATTCGCAGGCTGACCAGCCATTTCAGCGACCAGGGCTTCCTGCTGGCGAGAGTCGAGGCAGAGCTTTCCGCCGACGGTGTGCTTTCCGTCACCGTCGACGAAGGAACCGTCGAGGGGATCGAAGTAGTCGGCGTGCCCGATGCCGTTCTCGGCGAGACACGCCAGGCACTCGGGCTGCGCTCGGGCGAGGTCCTGCACCGGGATGACATCGAACGGGGTATCAGGGAAGTGGAACGTTCCTTCGCCTTCCTGTCCGTCGAAAAACAGCAAACGCGAACATCCGGCGGCTTCGAAGTCGCAGAGGAACCGCTGGAGGGCGAGCGAATCCGCTTCTTCCTGCGCGCAGAACCAGGCGAATGCGGCCCGGAAGTCGATGAGTCAGACGAAGAGCAGGTGCAGAAGAAAGTGGGCCTGGTTCTGGGAAAGCGCGCTGGGCAAGGCAATGGCAGCGAGGAACCCAGAGAAGCACTCGAGGAAGTCAAAAGGGAATTACGCCTTGCACTGAAGAGCATCCATGCCAAGAAGCGCCGCGGCTGCGCTTCCGCCAACTACCGCCTCGACGACGGCAACGTGGTGATCCGCTTTCGTACCAGGAGCTCCGGCTTGAGTGTCGCGGGCGCTGATCTCACCCGCCATACCCAGGTCACGGGATTCGCGCCCGGTCTCGTCGCAACAGCTCGTCTGTGGGACTCCTCCAACCGAGCACATCTCATTATCGACACGTTGCTGCGAGTGAATACCGAGCGAGCCAGTCACGATCCGACCCAGACCGGGAGGTTTGCCGACCTTGCCGCCGCCGAACGTACCGATTTCCTGATGGGACCGACCATTCAGATTCCGTCACTGCGAGTGGCAGAGCTGGGCGCAATGCTCTATGCATTGACCGACACCTCCGATCGCTGGCGCACCGGCACGATCGATTCCTACCTCTACTCGATGCTATTCAACCGCCCGGAAAGCGAGTACTACCGTCGTGCTGGTCTATCGACGTACCTGACCTTCCATTTCGCTCGCCAACTGACGGCGGGAGTTGAGTACCGCTACGATCGTTATCTCTCCCAGAGCGCCCTGGCAGACGCCACCACCCTGTTCAATGGCGACGAAAAGGGCTGGCCGAATCCCGCAATCCAGGAAGGTCTGATGGGCTCGCTACTGCTGCGACTCGAGTGGTCGAGCTCTGATACGCCGCTTCACCAAGTGCACAGCGTGCTGCGCCGGCCAGAGACGGCGATTGGCGGCAATCTCGACAATTGGTGGAGCGAGGAAACCGCCTTTCGGACGCTCAACACCGTGGAGATCGCCGATCCAGCGCTGGGAGCAGACGAGCAGCTCAGCTTCGTGCGGATTGTCTCCGACAACGCGCTCTCACTCGGGCTGGCCAAGAGCCAGCGTATCCGACTCAGGCTTCGAGTTGCCAGTGGCGAGGATCTTCCTCCGCAGAAAGCAGAGGCTCTGGGAGGATGGTCGGCGCTGCGAGGGTACGGCTTCAAGGAGCTTCGAGGCAGTGCCTCGGTGCTTGGCAGCTTGGAATACGACTATGGAGCCTTCCTGGTCTTCGCCGACCTGGGCGCCGTGGAGCAAGCGAACGGATGGATCGGACCCAAGCTTGGGCTAGGCACTGGCTTGCACCTCGGAGACCAGGTGCACCTTGCTTTCGCCTGGAGAACCGACGACAGAGCCGAGATAGCTCCAGAGATCCGGCTGCTCTTCCAGCGCCCCTTCTAGGTGAGCCAATCAACATGCCTTCTACCAAATTCGAGAGATACACGCTGGCACCGATCATCCTCTGCCTGCTCCTGTGGGGAGGAAACGCCCACGCGGCACCACCCGAGGTGAAGTGCGTTGCCCGCGTCCTCGGAAGCCGAACGATTGCGGGAGCGCAGATTCTGCATTTCTTCGATCCAACACTGATTCGCCTGATTCGCCTGGGTCTGGAGGGAAGAATCGACGTCAACATCGACCTGATGCAGCGCCGGCGCTTCTTCTTCGATCGGCTGCTTGCGAGCGCCAGTATCTCGTGGGCGATTGTCTACGAGCCGACCGCTGGAGTATTCCTGGTGAACGGTAAACAGCTATCCGAAGACAGACTCGACCGCCTCGAGCTCCCGGGTATCTCTCTCGGACGCGATTTGATCGCGCCGAGAAACAGCTACTACGTCACGGTATCGGCGAGACTCCAGGTAGCGACCACTGCCAGCCTGGGCAGAATGGCACGGTGGATCATCGAAGACTCCGAGGACGAATCAACGCTCTTGCCATCTGGAATCATCAGCTTTCTCGCCGATGACATGGCTAGACGCGCCAACAATGACTGCGAGCTTGCCCGTGGCTAGAGCACCGACCATTTCTCGGGGCTCTAGTTGCGCCTGCCTATCCCAGGATCGCCGTGATCGCGATAGCTAGCATACTCGTCGCCAGTATCGCCACCACCAAGTCAGCCAGGAAGTGTTTCTTCTCTCTTCGAATCACCAGATCGATATACGATTCGCTCATCTTGTCTCCGGTGCGAAGCAATCGCTATGCCGAGCAGCACGGAATCTAGCCCGATTTGCTGCGTTTTGGAAGGCACGAGCGCTGTGCTTCAGAATCATTGAGTTTTCTCCGCCACACGCTTGCTTCCCGATAACCTCTAGACCTGAGTCGCGGCAAGACCGTTGCCTCTTGATGTTGATGCCGATGTCGACACCGATGTTTCATCGACATCGAGCACGCATCTTGCTCGGTATTGCAGTATGGCCGCACGAGTACCGATCGGTGGAGCGCTGGCAACGGCCTGCGGTGTTGCAGTGGCCTGTACCACTCCAGGATTGCGACAGTTTGCCGACCGACCTGTCGTCTGGAGCGAAGCAGACGATGCCACTATCCCAGCACGCCCGGCAAGCTCTCGTCTCCCTCGGCATCCCGTCGCCATCGGACTGCGTGACTACTTTGCCCAGGAAGCAGAGAGAGTCCTTTCCCTCAGCAGCAGGCAGCCAGCCCTCGATGTGAACGCCGCCGACGAGGTCCCTTGCTCGACGTGGTTCTGTCCGCGAAACCACCTGGCGCCGCTGAGCCTCGAAACGATCGCGAAGGGTCCCGCAGAAGCCCAACCACCACAACCGCCATTCTCGATCGTCGAAGGCAAATCCGTTGGCGAGTCACTCGGTTTCATCGTCAGGGACGGTCGCGGGAAACGCTTTCTTTTCAAGCTCGATCCCGCCGGACACCCTGGTCTGGCGTCGGGACCGGAGGTGATCGGGAATCTTTTCTTTCACGCTGCTGGCTACAACACTCCCGGAGCGTTCAGCGTTCGCCTGGAGAACGACGATCTCGAGCTCGATCCCCGAGCATTCTATCTCCAACACGGCTTCGAGCGTAGCCGCCTCACCAACGGCGATGTCGAGGCAGTGCTCGAGGAGGCTGCGTGGGACTATCAGGGGAGGCTTTGGGGTGTGGCGGTGCCGTGGCTCGACAACGCCATCGGTCCGTTCGACATGATGGGAGCCCGTTCCGACGATCCCAACGACGGCATTCCCCACGAACGACGACGTTCGCTGCGAGCCAGCCTGATTCTCTTCGCTTGGTTGAACGTCGAGGATGCCAGCGCATTCAACACCCTCGACGCCCTGGTAGAGGTAGAGCGAGGCGAACGGCGTTTCGTTCGCCACTACTTCATCGACTTCGGCGCCGGCCTGGGATCGGCGTCGTATGCGCCGAAGATCCCCTTCAAAGGCTGGGAGCGTCTCGTCGAAGTCGGGCGAGCAACCAAGGCATTGGCGACGATGGGAGTGTACCAGCGTGATTGGCAGCAACGGCGCGCCGACTGGGCCGAAGCCGTCGGCAAGTACCCAGCGATCGGCTGGCTGCCCGCCGGCGATTGGAATCCAGCTACCTTCCGTACTGGCCGGAAAGTACCCGCCCACATGCGCATGACCGACCGGGACGCCTACTGGGGCGCAAAGATCGTGACTTCGTTCACCGATCAGCAGATTGCTGCCATCGTGCACCAGGCCGGCTACGATTCCGACGACGCGGCGCATGTCGAGCGTGCCCTGCGAATCCGCCGGGACCGAATCGGTCGGCTATACTTGTCGCGGGTGACCGCCGTCGAAAGGCCAGCGATTGCCGAGGAGGGGCGGCAGATCTGCTACACCGATCTCCTCGGTCAACGTGGTCTGGTCGATCCTCGACAGATCGTCGTCAGCTTCCAGGTGGTCGATGGCTCCGGAAGACGAATGGCAGCCGGAGCACAACGTCTCACCGGACCTCGCGTCTGTTTGCCAATCGGTCCGTCTCGTCTTGTCGGACAGTGCTCGACCATGCCCCGTGCCATGCCTGGCCTCGGCGAACGGACGCCAGTCGCGACCTATCGAGTCGTCACCGTGTCGTCGACAATCGCAGGCGCGCCAGCCAAGCCGGCTCGGATACACCTCGCCTGGCGCGCCAGCGAGAAACGATTCGTCGTCGTGGGGTTGGAACGTGACGAGTAGTAGTCTCTTGCCGCCTGGATCGTGTCGCCCTCTGGCACGACGCCCCTTGCCCATTGTCCCTCGAACACCTGCTTCGCTCCGACCTTGCCGGCGTGGGACACTGGCAGTGTGGCTGTTGTGCTCGACGGCAACGGTGCTCTCGGTTGTCGCCGTTCCCAAGTCAAGAGGCAACCAGCCTCCCAGATCCGGCGCTAGCGCGCCTCATGACCACCCCTCCGCCCCTCGATCTAGGGGCAGCTGCGAGCCCTCGCCGCCCCCCCGTCGGAGGAGACCTCCGACGGGTCCTCCCTCTCCGAGGAG
>JAZDLZ010001089.1:0-14186 GCA_043801535.1 Pseudomonadota bacterium | reverse complement strand
GTCGCGCCGCCGATTGCTGCGGCGAGAATAGCACCTCGAAAGAGGAATGGAACAAGGAACAAGGAACTAGGGACTAGGCACAGGGAACAGCACAACCAACGGCTTTTGTTCACACCCCGATGGGGGGGCGGCGAGGGCTCGCAGCCGCCCTACTACCGACGAGCGACGCAGCCAGCCGGGATGGATCGGCGGCGAGACTGTTCAAGTTATTTTGCGACGGCGACTGAAGATGGTCGAAACGCAAAAACCTTGCTGCTATTCCGGGGAACCAGCAAGCGTTTGCGCCAGGACGCGATGTGCCAGGCATCCTACGACGAGCAGATCGGGGCGGGGCTTGCTGGCAGCGGCGAGCGATCGCCGCTTCAAGCGAACAACGCGCTCGCAGGACTGGTTCAGCCTGTCGCGCAAGGCGCTCGATTGCTCGGCTCTCCTTGTCAGGGCCTCGAATGCCTGAAGCTGTTTTTCCTGGCTGTGGCAAAAAAGGAGAGCATCGCAGCCAGCCATGATGGCGCGCTCGGCTGCCTCTTCGACTCCGAAGTTGTCGGCGATTGCGCGCATTTCGAGATCGTCGGAGACCAGCACCCCGTCGTACTCCCAATCGTCGCGCAAGATGTCGAGCACCTTCTTGCTCAAGGTGGCGGGCACTGCCTCGTCGAGCGCGGCAAAGACGACGTGGGCGGTCATCATCACCGGCAGGTGCAGGTGGGCACGAAACGGCGCAAGCTCGATGGCCTGGAGCCTTGCCAGAGGATGGTCGACCCGCGGCAGGGCGAGATGACTGTCGAGTGTCGTATCGCCGTGACCGGGGAAATGCTTTCCGCACGGCAGAATGCCGGTATCGTCAATGCCCTCGGCGAAGGCGCCGGCGAGGGCAACGACTTGTTCGGGATGGCGGGCAAAAGAGCGGTCCCCGATAACTGGATTGGCGGGATTGCTGTTCACGTCGAGGACCGGGGCAAAGTCGAGATCGAATCCCAGCGCTGCCAGCTCGAGACCGATCGCTCGCCCGACCGCAAACGAAAGGCGTGCCGCTTCTGCTGCCTCTCGAGGAGAACGAGCAGCACGGTCGCCCAGCCTGAGCATGGGCGGCCACGCGGTTGCAAGGGCGCGGGCTCGCTGTGCTCGTCCGCCCTCTTCGTCGACGCACACCGTGACCGGCAATCCGGGAGGTGCGGCGGCGTGTATTGCCGCGTTCAGCGCCAGTAGCTGATCGACGGAAGAGATGTTCCGGCCAAACAGCACTGCCGCTCCGGCTGCCCCGCCTGCAAAAAGGGCTCTCACCTCGGACGGAAGCACCAGGCCGTCGAATCCGATCCACATCGACTGGCCGACTATGTCTTTCATGGCTCCGTGCACGAAAGGTACTCCCGCGCTCGTGCAGCCCATTCGCTTTCTCCGTCGATTTCGAGATAACGAACAAAGTGCAGACGTGCCTGGCTGCGTGCGCCGGAACGGTGGTAGAGGAGGGCGATATTGAAGTGGACGTCGGCGAAATCGGGAGAGCGCATGGCAACACGCCGGTATTCGTTGATGGCAAGCTCGGTCTCGCCGAGATCGGCGAGCAGATTGGCGAGATTGTACCGGGCTTCTGGCTGTTCCGGATCAATCTCGAGGGCGCGCTCGTATGCCTCTCGCGCGTTGCCGCGCGCCGACCTTCGTTCGAGTATGTTTCCCAGATTCGTCCAGGCCGCGGCCAGAGAGCCGTCGAGATCGATTGCCTGACGATACAGACTGTCGGCGCGCTCGCTGTCTCCGTCTTCTTCGGCGCGCAAGCCATCGAGAAAAAGCGAGTAGCCTCGGCTCTCGGTCTTTCGTGAAGCTGCGGCGGAGGAGGCTGGGCGTGCAGTAGTGCCAGTGCCAGTGCCAGTGCCAGTGCCAGTGCCAGCGGTAGCATCGGCTCTGGCGCCGGCGCCGGCTCGTCGCGCCGAAAGAGAAAGAACGTCTGCAACTTGCTCGGTGAACGCCGAGACAGTGAACGAGAGCACGACCTGACCGGTGGCTGGCTCGAACGCCACGTCATCTCCAACGACGACGATCCGGTCGCCATCCGAGCAGATTCGCAGTCGCGCGAGCGGACTCTCGATGTGGGGCAAGGCTGTACGCAGCGATTCCAGGTTCTTGCGTACGCGCTGCAATGGCAGTCCGCTATCGAGCAGCTCCTTGGCAACTTTCACGCCGAGCAGATCCTGGAAGGTATAGTAGAAACGATTCCCCTGCCTCTCGCTAGGACCGACGATCCCTGTCTGTGCCCAGTAGCGCAGACGGGACTCCTGCAGACCAACAACCCGACTTGCATCCTTGTAGCTGTAGAGATCGCTCACGCTGTTTGGCTACCCGCGGCCGCGTGGCCGTCGACGTCCAGATCGATTTCGACACGGGTTCCGGCGGAGCGGGTTTTCAGGTCTACCCCGAGCTGTGACAGGCGTCCACCAGCCCGCGCCTCGGCATGGGCGAGCGCTATCGCCCTGGCACGCTGGCGGGCCCTGGAATCCCGAGCCAGGAGATCGGCAACTCTGCGAGCACCAGCAGCGTCGCAATCGTCCCTCACCAGGATTGTCGCCTTGGCCAGGTCGATAGTGATCATCGTCGATCCGTAGTAGCGACTCCCCTGTCGCTGTCCTTCCGAAAGCGTTTCGGCCAGATCGAAAAGAATATCGATGGCAGAGCCACTCAGCTTGAGCCGTATTTCGCGCTCGAAGAGTGAAACCTGACGGGCGGTTGCCATGGGTTTCCTCGCCAACACCGGCGGCGATACCGGGGCCGGCGACGGCGAAGATGCGGAAGAGGAAGAGATCGACAGGGAAGGAATCGGCAAGTCGATCTGCCCCGAAGGCATCGAGGAGCCCCGGTCTCTATGTGTGCTCATGGCAGTAAGTATCCTACCAGAAAGCCCCGAGCGCGCGAGTTTTGGCAACTCGCAGGGAAATGGTTCGGAGCGACACTGCGACGGCTCCTACGTTGGTGGACGACTGGCAGCTCTGCCCACTTGCACCTTTGCCGGTCTCACCACCCGGTCGCCGATGCAGTAGGCGGGCTCGATTTCGCCAATGACGAGTCCGTCATGAGCAGGCTCGGTCACTGGCACGAGGGCTACTGCATCGTGGATTCGAGGATCGAACCGATTGCCGACAGTGGAGACACGCTCCAGGCCAAACTGTGCCAAGGTACGTAGGAACTGCCCTTGCACGAGCTGCACACCCTGGAGAAGAGCGGCGGCGTTCTGCGACGACTCGGCGGCGCCAATGCAGCGCTCCAGGTTGTCGAGCACCGGGATGAGCGACTCCAGCACCTTTTGCCTGAGGAGCTGAACCTCGCGCCCTGCCTCTCGTTCGAGGCGGTGCTTGGTTTCTTCGACCTCGGCGAAGGCGGTGCGTAGCCTCTCGATCTCGGGCACCGACGACGCGCCTGCCGCACCGCCGGCGACTCCAGCATCGGGTTGCTCGTCATCGACTGCAGCCTCGGGTGATCTTGCGGCGAGTGCTCCTTCTTCGCCATCCTGGGCCCAGAAACGTCGGTCGCGAATCACAAAGTCGTCTTTATCTTGTGCAGACATCGCAGGCCAAAATTAACGCCTCATTCGGAACGGTCAAGGGGTGCCATCGCTGTCCTGGGTGGCGCTCGTGGTTTCGGCGGCGCAACCCTCGTTCACTAGCGCGTCGAGCATGGGATCGTCGGGGCGAGGCTTCGGGCAGTCTCGAGCGCGGCACCCATGGCGGCTGGCCGCTCGAGCAGGCAGTAAGCACGGGCACGCAAGTAGGCACTCCACAGAATGGCTTTGCTGGCGCCGATGCGATCCTGGAGCGCTGAGCTGCCCGTGGTCGTTTGCAGCAGCAACTTGCTGTGCGACAGATCGAGCTTTTCCCATTCGTCGCGTTCCCAGTCTCGCAGGGTATGGGGCAGCACGGCGGCAAAAGGTCCGAGCGGAGCCAATTGGCCGAACAAGGCGTCGTCAATGTCGGAATAGAGCTCGAGAAACACTGGTCGCCTCAGAGCAATCTCGGTCAAGCCGGCCGCGGGTAGTGGGCGTCCTGGCTGCCATGGCGGTGCCAGAAGAGTGCCGAGCTCGGGGTTTTTCCTCACTGCATCCTCGGTTGCCCCGGGATGGCCCAGAATGCCGCGGTCAACCAGGATGACGTCCGGCCTGCTGCCCTCCACGCTGGTGAGCTCCCAGAGCTGGAAAAGCGTTTCGAAGTAGGCGGTAAAGAGGAGAGCTCGCGACGGCAGCCCGTCGAGCAGACGGCGTGAATACGAGTCGGACGCTGTTGCGTCGCGGAGAGAAGATTGCTCGGCATGAGCGACGGCTTGAACCAGGGGATAGCTGGCGGCGAACGTCATAGTCGCGCCAATGACCAGAGGCCGCAGACGAGCCGAGGCTCCGACCAGCGCTTCCGCTACTGCGGCGAACCCGCTCCAGGCAAGGACTACCAGACAAGCGATACCTGGAAGCAAGTAGCCATAGGCATCGGGGTTGAAGGGGTCGAATCCGATCAGCAGCAGACCAGCAGCGTTGGCAAGAACGACACCTGCCAAGAGCAATGCCGCCCAGCATCGGCGCCGCCGCCATTCGAGCCGAAGACCGTCGTCATTCTGACCAGATTCAGAGTCAGAGTCAGAGTCAGAGTCAGAGTCGGCATGACTCCCGTCGCCGCCGTGCTCGTGCTCGTGCTCGATCGGGGGATTGTCCGGCAACGGATCAGCTCCGAGCGCGATCCCGACCTGGCCACGGCTTCGCCTACGCAAACGGCGTCGGATCGCGCCAGTAGCGCCGGCAATGGCAACAACAACCACAACGGCGGCCGCAACAACGGAGAGGGACCCGACCTGGGCGACGAGACGATCACCAAGCACGAGAGCGCCCTCGAGGGGATGGCGGGAGAAAGAGTCGGACATCGGTCTGAATGCCAGAGCCTTCTGGAACGCCTTGGCAGAGACAACCCAGGCGAATCGCTCGACGCTGTCGGGATGGCTCCAGCAGACCGGAGGGTGGCGACTAGCCCTGATCGGCAAATAGAGGAAGACGGCAAGCCCGAGCACGACGACTGCGGCGAGCCGGCCGATGGTCGCGGTGCCAATCGTTGGTGCGCCTTGCCACGCCAATGCTCCGCCGCCGGCCGTGGGATCGGCCACGACTGCCCTTCTCCATCGCCAGTGCCTCTGCACGAACGCGACACCGAGCGGAACCATGACGAGCACGGTGATGTAGTTGTGGGTCGCCAGCGCCAGGCCGCTTGCCAGAGCAGCCAGGTACAGAAAGCGCCGATCCCCGGTCTCGTCGAACTTGAAGAACAGCGCCACCATGGCAATGGCCAAGGCAGCCTCCGCACCGTAGACCTCCGCTCGAACAGCATGATGCCATGCCGCAAAGCTGGCTGCAAAACCGAGGGCAGCAGCGGCAGCGAGGACGGATTGCAGTCGGCGAGGCAGCGAGACCACGGCACGCGCCATCACCGACAACGCGAGCGAGTAGGTGGCGCTGGCTGCGGCAGCCACTGCCAAACCCGAGGCGGCATTGGTGCGGAATACCGTGTCGCCCAACGGCAGGAGTGATACGGCCTTCCCCAGCAGCAGCGGGATCGGATGTCCTGGCGAATGAGGTACTCCGAGCGAGACGGCCGCAGCAACGAGCTCGGGCGAGTCGAGCCATCCTGCCGCCGGGCAGGCAGTCCAGACATAAACAACCAGCGCCGTTGCGAAGACCACCAGAGCGCCCACGCCGGCCAGTGTACTCTGAACCTGCCGTCCTCGTTAGGAGCTTTGCAGCTCGAGGCCGTTGTGCTGAATCATCGGGGCGTGGTAGAAAAAGCCTCTAGCCGCGAGGGCAGGATGCCACTCGATCTGCAAAAATTTCCGATTCTTGTGGTGGACGACGAGGAGGACAACCTCCACGCCTTCCGATTCAATTTCAAGAGAGTGTTCCAGATACTGACGGCGACCGGAGGAGAGGAGGCACTTGGCATAATCCGAGGCGCTGACGTCGCCGTCATTGTGACCGACCAACGCATGCCCAAGATGAGCGGTCTCGAGCTCTTGAAGGCGGCGCGCGAAGCCCGACCAGAGGCGGTCGGGATCATTCTGACTGCCTTCACCGACGTCGAGGTCCTTGTCGACTCGATCAACATGGGCCAGGTCTATCGCTACATAACCAAGCCCTGGGACGGTAAGGAAGTCCGCGGGATCCTGCAACAGGCCATCGAACGCCATCACTTGATCCGCGAGAACCGGCGGCTCGAGGAACAACTCAGGCAGTATGCGGGATACCTCAGCCAGGAAATGCACGGCCGCTTCGAGTTCGGGGCGATCGTTGGCGAAGCCCCGGTGCTACGCGAGGTGCTGGCAAGAGTGGAGCAGGTAGCGCCGACCTCCTCGACGGTACTGCTGCGTGGGGAGACGGGAACTGGCAAGGAGCTCGTCGCTCACGCCATTCACATCAACAGCGCGCGCGAGTCGGGTCCGTTCGTCCGGGTGAACTGTGCCGCCCTTGCCCCAGGAGTGTTGGAGAGCGAGCTGTTTGGCCACGAGAAGGGAGCCTTCACCGGCGCCATCGCTCGCCGTCCGGGTCGGTTCGAGCTTGCCGACGGAGGAACGCTGTTCCTCGACGAGATTGGCGATCTGCCGATGGAGGTGCAGATCAAGCTCCTCCGGGCGTTGCAGGAGCGTGAGTTCGAGCGAGTTGGCGGCTCGGAAACGATCAAGGTCAACGTACGGGTCGTTTCGGCAACCAACCGCGACCTCGAAGCTCTCATCCAAGAAGGCAAATTCCGCGAGGACCTCTACTATCGGCTCAACGTATTCCCCGTCCATCTGCCACCACTCCGAGACCGAGCAGGCGATGTTCCCCGTCTGGTCGAGCACTTCGTCGCCAAGTTCAGCAGAGAGGCTGGCAAGCGAATCCGCGGATTCACTCCCGAGGCGATTGCCGTCCTCCAGTCGTACTCCTGGCCTGGAAACGTGCGAGAGCTCGAAAACGTAGTGGAGCGAGCGATCATCATTTCTCGAGGAGTCGACGTCGGTCCCTGCGATCTCGACTTTGGACGGCGTGTTGCGGCTCCACCGCCGATCGTATCTTCTCCGCCCGCAGCCGCAGCCGCAGCCGCAGCCGCATTTGCGCCGCCCACTCCGGCGGCGGCCTTCTCGGCAGCAGCGCCGAATGCACCGGCTACCATCCCTCCTTCTGGTCCGAATCGACCGCTGTCCGCTCGTCTTCTCGAGGAAGAAAGGCGAGAAATCATCGCCGCCATCGAGCGGAGCAACGGAACGATTGCCGGAGCAGCACGGGCTTTGGGCATCAACCGCTCCACTCTCTATTATCGACTGCGCAAGCACGGACTCCAGCACCTCCTGCCCACCCGTATCGGAGGCGAAGAACCTGGCGACGGAACCGAGGAATCACTTCCGAGCTAGAGCTTCGCCTAGAGCCCCCCCGTCCCTGTCGTTGCCTCCGCCCCTGTCGTTGTCGCTGCCCCCGCCGCTGCCTGAGTTGGGGGCAACGAGTTGCGAGAAGAGGCAGCGGCAGTATTGATTACGTCGATCGAGCTGATGGTCGGCTCCGCTACCGAAGAAGCGAACTGCTCTAGCTCTTTCTTGACCGCCCGCAGCAGATCCGTCTTCTCCCGATACGGCAGGAAGGCACTCTTGAATCCATAAATGATGACTTGTTTGATGTCGTTGTAGTCGAATCCGTAGTGCTGGTGGCAGAGGTAGAGCTCTTTCGATACCGTCGTATTGGTTATCAAACGATTGTCGGTATTGATGGTGACGCGGAGTCCGTAGCTGAAATAGAAAGGCAATGGGTGGGAAGCGAAGCTCTCGGCCGCCCTCGTCTGGATGTTGGAGGAGAGGCAGATCTCCAGCGGTACTCGGTGGTCATTGATGTAGTTCAGCAGATCGCCGTTCTCCCTGAGTCGAGTTCCATGGCCAATGCGGTGAGTTCCGCAGTAGTGGATCGCCTGGGCGATCGATTCTGGACCATATGCTTCGCCGGCGTGGGCAGTGCAATTCACGTTGTTGTTCAGGATTAGCTGAAACGCGTCTTTGTGATCCTTGGCCGGATAGTTGTACTCGGCCCCGGCCAGGTCGAATGCGACCACGCCTCGATTCTTGTAGGCAACACAGAGCTCGGCCATTCGGAGCGAAGACTCGGCGCTGATCGAGCGAATGCCACAAAGGATAACGCCGTAGCGAATCCCGTACGTTCGTTTTGCTCGTCTCAGCCCAGCCAGCACCGCCTCGACCGCAGTGGTCAGCTTGAGCCCCCTCCGAGTGTGCAGCATCGGCGAGTAGCGGACCTCGACGTAGCGGCAGTTCTCTCGAACAGCATCCTCGGCCAGCTCGAACGCGGCGCGAAACAAGGACTCCTCGGTTTGGAGGACCGCCAGAGTGATGTCGAACGCCTTCAGGTAGTCGTCCAGCGAGCGGCACTCGGTTCCAGGATAGATCTGGCGAGCAAGCCCTGCCTCGTCGCCGGCAGGCAGCCGCACACCCTGCTCCTCGGCCATTTCGAGGATCGTGCGCAGGCGCAAGCTGCCATCCAGATGGCAATGAAGATCTATCTTGGGCAACTTCTCAATCAGCTCGAGGCTGAGTCCAGGCATGAGTCGAGTATAGCCGGTCTTGCCGGGCTATTCAGCCTATGGCTTTGGGCTTTTTCGTCTTGACCGGCGCCGAAGACGGGCAATGAATGCCGTGAATATGGCATTCCGGGCTGGGTTTGCGCGGACAGTCCTGATATCATCCCCCGCTGTGCAACAGATTCGTCAAGCGGTAGAGGCCCATTGGCGGCAGATCTTCAATTTCGCCTACCGAATGACTCTCGACTACGATCGAGCCCGCGCGATTCTCGAGGAAGTCTACGTCCAGGTTGTCCTTCGCACTGGGGAAGGGGCCGCTGGTGCGCTTGGTCCGAGACTAATGCGGATGGCGGGAAAGCTGGCAGAGCGAGAGGCAAAGGATCTTCCCGAGATCACCTTCGACATGCTCGACGAGACGCTCAGGAGCGACGTGACGCGGCGGGATCGCATTGCCACTTTGACAGAGCCAGAGCGGGATTCGCTGCTCTGGGAGCTGAAGCAAGGATGCATGACGGCGGTAGTCAACTGCCTGCCGCCGAGCGAGCGGGTGGCGTTCGTGCTCAGTGTGGTTCTTGGCTTTGGCGACGAGGAAGCTGCCGGCGTGCTCAGCATTTCGGGAAGCGCATTCAAGGTTCGACTATCCAGGGCAAGGGTCAAGGTGACCGACTATCTCGCCTCCCGTTGTGAGCAGGTCGACCCCCGCAACCCGTGCTCGTGCCCCAGCCGCCTCGAGGTGGCGCTCGACAAGGGATTCGTGAGCGCCGACGCTGCCGACCGCCACCGGCCTTCCTTTGGGCGTTATGGATCGTCCGGAAACCGAGAAGACGCGCCGCTGCGAGATGTCGTCGCCATCTATCAATCCCTGCCGGATCCAGACATGCCCGCGGATCTGCCGGAAGCTCTGATCGCCAAGCTGGAGGAGACGCGCACTGCCCTGATAGCAGGCGGACGCCGAGAGTGTCACTGAGTCGCCGCCGCAGAACAACTTGTCCGATCTCGCCGCCGATCCATCCCGCCGCCTGGCTGCGTTGCTCATCGGTAGTAGGGCGGCGGCGAGTGACGGTGCTGGCGGTGCTCGCCTGCAGCATCGGTCTCGCTGCGGTTACCGGTGGACGAGCAAAGGCCGATCCGATTCTCGAGATTCCGCAGACGGAGACTCTGCGTTGGGGCAAAGGGCGTGACGCTCCGGTCTCGATTGGTTTGGCGCTCGAGCTGCGGGCGCAGACCAGGCGCGAGCTGTCGGTCGAGCAGGGAGCTTCCTCCCTGGAAGCGGCGCGAATCGCCACCGTCACGAATTGGCGCGGACGCCTGCCGCTAACCCTCGTGCTGCGGGCCGATCTGTCCGAGGTGCTGTGGCGTCCACGGCATGCGCGCCCCCTGCTCGACAACACCACCGGAGGCCTGGTCAGCGCCATCGTCGACGACGCATACCTGGTCTGGCGTGGCTCGCCGATCGCCAATCTCTCGATCGGCCGAATGCCCGTTTTTTTTGCCAAGCTTCGACACTTCGACGATGCCAATCAGCCGCTCGGAGTGCTACCGCCGGTCGTCGAACGGATTGCGCCAGATCGACGGTGGGGGACCGCGGTCATTGGCGATCTCGGTGCAATCGCCTACGGGTTGGGCTTGTACGAGGACCTGGATGCGATGCGTCCGCTCGCTCGCTCCGAGCCCCACTCCACTCTCGACGACCCTTCGGCTGGGGGCAGGACGATCGTCGTTGGCAGGCTAGAGTGGACTCCGCTTGCCCCGATGATGGGCTCCAACCCCCCAGGCGCAGTGGTCGGTGCAGCTGGGGCACTGCCCACGCCTCGCGCCGATCCGTGGTTCGAAACGCTACGGCTATCGTTCGGAGTGGGCGGCTGTTGGAGAGAAAGAGACAGTGCTCGCGGTCGCCGTTGGGATTTCTCCCTGTCTGGACAGGCAAAGTGGCGCTGGTGGGCAGCCCTGGCAGAGGTGTTCGCCAGCGACGATCCCGCTCTCGGCGCCAGCCCGAGCGCCTGGCGAAGAATGGGCGGATACGCCGAGCTGCTGGCGACACCTCGTGATTCGGTCGCGCTCATGGTAGGCGGGGAGTGGGACGGCGGGGTTGGCACGGACGGCGAATGGACAGTGAGCGGCGGCATTGGCTATCATCTGACCCGCAACCGACGGAACAAGATCGTCGTCTCCGGCTGGCATGGCGCTGGCGCAGCCACTACCACTACCACTACCACTACCGCTGTTTCCGGCACCGCTGCCGGTGCCACTTCCAGCGCCATCACTACCCGACCACATGCCCATACCGCCCTGCTTGTCGTTCTCCAGGCAGCGATCTAGCAATCCAGAACACTCGGTCGGCAAAATGGATGCGAGGTTTCTTGCCCTGCGCCTTGAAGGTGGAGTTGTTGGTGGAGTGCGAGGTTCTCGAGCCAAGGATCAAGGGAAAGCATCAGGGCCAGAATCTAGGGTGTCCTCGCGCAGCGCCCGCCGCGGATGAAGTACCGGAATGTCGGAGTGAGGTAGTTCCGGTACGACGAAGCCAGGTAGTTGCCGAAGTTGCTGAAGCCGCCGCCACGAATGGACCGATTGGCCGTTGAGACCAGATTGGCGCAGTCAACGCATGGCGTCGGATAGGTGGAGTTGTACCAATCCAACGTCCACTCCCACACGCTGCCCGCCAAGTCTGAATGCCCCCATTTGCCGTCACCCTTCGGCGAACGCGAACCCACCACCAAGATGTCGGTGAACGCACAGCTACCAGCGGGGGAGCCATTTCCGAGACAATCGAACACCGCATACGTCCCGTCCGGCGCTGCGTTCCCCCACGGATACTGCCGCTGCTCGCTGCCACCTGCTGCGGCGTAGTTCCACTCTGCCTCGGTGGGCAGGCGGCCACCATCCCAGGCGCAGAAGGCGAAAAGGTCGTACCAATCGA
Source organism: Pseudomonadota bacterium (assembly GCA_043801535.1). GTDB lineage: Bacteria > Myxococcota_A > Polyangia > Haliangiales > SHYZ01 > JAZDLZ01. The sequence goes on along the minus strand of JAZDLZ010001089.1, from coordinate 2,702 downwards.
GGCAATTCATCGGCAGGCTCTCGTTGGCGCCCGCGGTGTCCGTCCAGGTCTGGTACGTCGAATCGCACTTCACCGCCGCCTCGAGCGCCGCGGTGTCGGCTTGCAAGTTTGTGTTCCAGGCTGAATCCCAGCCACTCCCGACGATCGACGGATGAGCGCCGTCACCAGCAGCCGGCGGGCTCGCCTGGGTGCCCATGCCCGCCTCCACGAAATTCCTGAACCGTCCGACAGTGATTTCGTAGCGGTCGAGCATGAAGTCGCTCACCGTCGCCGGGTAGGCTGGATCGTTGCTGCGATTGTAGGTTCCACCAGATACCGCCAGGGTCTCGCAGCAGTCTGCCGTCTTTGTCGGACCGCACGTTGGTGCGAGGCCAACACAACTTGGGGCGCCGCAGACGTTGGCGCCACCACCGCCGCACAATTCCGGTGGAGCGCAGCCCCTGCAGCTCAGCGTCCTGCCGCATCCATCGGAGACCGTACCGCACTCCGCATCCGCGGCTTCACACGTTGTCGGCGTGCACCCGCACACATTGGGTGTTCCACCGCCGCCGCATGCCTCTGGTGCGATGCACGTCCCGCAGTCCAGCTTGCCACCGCAACCGTCATCGAGCGTTCCGCACTCGGCACCCGCTGCCTCGCACGTCGTCGTTGGCGTGCAGCCGCACACGTTCGCCGTTCCGCCACCACCACACGACTCTGGCCAAATGCAGGAGCCGCAGTCCAGGCTTTTGCCGCACCCGTCAGAGATCGTCCCGCAGTTTTTCTTTTCGGAGGTACAGGATGTCGGTGTGCAGCCGTCTACCTGCGTTGTCGCATCTGGCGTCGGATTGTCCGCGTCGACTTCTCCGTCGATTGTCGTTGCGCTGTCTGTCATCGAATCTGGCACTGGCGCCGCATCTGGCGAAGAAGCATCTGGCGAAGAAGCATCTGCCGCATCTGCCGCATCTGGCACCGAATCCAGCGCTTTCGAATCGGACGTCGTGTCTGGCGTTGAATCGGTCGGCGTATCTGGCGTGCCATCTGACACCGCATCTGGCGCGGGTCTCCCGCCGCGCCAGCATCGACCGTCCGCTTCGCACTCGAATCCTGGCGGGCAGCGCCCGTTATCGCTGCACTCGATCGCGCCGTCCTCGATACTGGGAGCGCAAGCGAGAATGGATACCGCCAGCACAGCCATGCCAACAAGCCGAGTCATGGTAGAGTCCCCCCAACGATCATCGCCGCACCGCCAGCGACCGGCATCACCGCGATCTCCGCCGCAGGAAAGTGTCTCTCGCTCCGACCAAGGTAGTAGAGGATTCCCCCAGCTATTGCGCTCGAGCTGCCAATGGCAATGGTGACTATTGCCACTAGCTTGTCACGGTCGCCGCGTTCGTAGGTTTCCTGGTAGCTGTCGATCCATTTGCCCTTCGTATCGGACAGATCGGTGACGTCGGCATAGGCCGAAGATGCGCGAAGCCCACAATACACGCCTGTTGCCACCAAGGCTGCGCCAGTACCAGCCATGGCTAGCCCAATGACGCGCCTGCTCTGGCTCCCAGAGGTTGCAACCGCGACCGAATCTACTGTTACTGCCGATGACGGCACGATCGAAGACCCGTCGAGCAATTGTCGCTTGTCGCTCGCTCGCTCGGTGGGCTGGCTGTTGTTCTCCGGGGGACTCTCGACGTGAACGACCTCGGACGAAGACGAAGAGGATTCTGGCTGATCCTGCGCCGGCTTCGCGGGAGCAAGCACAACGACGCTCGATCCAGCCACCGGCGGCAGGTCTGGCCTCTCCAGTCGCAGCACAACCGTCCGCAGGTCGCCGCGTCCCACCGTGACGGTCGCCACCGACGAGGCAAATCCCTCCTTCACCGCCATCAAGGTGTGCGCTCCAGGATCGACCCGAACCAACAACGCTTGCGGTGACTCACCAACCTCTTTGCCGTCCAGCCACATTCGTGCGCCTGGCTCACCCACCTCGATCCGCAGCCTTCCGATCTCCTTCTCCAATTCGGCCACAATCTGGGCGACCTTGGGCATTATCTTCGGGTCGGCAGCCGGATCGGCCAGGTACCTTTCGTAGGTGTCTGCTGCTTCCGCTTTTCTCCTCAATTCCACCAGAACGCCAGCAGTGTTGAGAAGAATCTTTGCGTTCGGATACCGTCTGAAGGCGGCCCGGTACATGTCGAGCGCTCCAAGGAGGTCCCGCTTGTCCAGCAGCCGGTTGCCCTCCCGAAACAGAACCCTCGCTTCGGCCTCGGCTTCGGTAGTGTCGTCCGCCTGTGCTGGTTGCACCAACAACAAGCAGAACACCCAGACTGTCAGCACCACGGCTCTCATTTGCTCTCTCTCCATTGGCGATGGCGCCGAGACGATGGTATCGCATCACGTACAGCTCGACGAAACGAAACCAAGAATCGCTCCATGGCCTGTCTGGCCGGTGGCAAGCCGCCCCAATTCGACGCCGCCGTGTTCAGCAGCGAGCCTACGTAGGTGGATCGATCCTGACTCCCGGGCACCCCTGGGAGGCCTCGCGGGTGTGAACAAAAGCCGGTGGTCGTGCTGTTCCCGGTCCCGTGTGCCTAGTCCCTAGTTCCTTGTTCCATTCCTCTTTCGAGGTGCTATTCTCGCCGCAGCAATCGGCGGCGCGACGGTGACATGGCACTCCAATGAATGGCCGAATTGAACAAGGAACTAGGAGCAGAGGACCAAAGACC
>JAZDLZ010001073.1:0-6918 GCA_043801535.1 Pseudomonadota bacterium | reverse complement strand
CCTGGCGAGCTTCTCTTCCTCATGCCGATTCACTACGAGCAGGCGCGACAGCTCAAGCTCGAAAACCCGGAGTGCCTGGTGTACGCGTCGGGCCGCGTCTACGCTGGCTCCTCACCCAGGTCTATGTCGGTTGGGCTTGCGCCCGAGGATCTTCCCTTCGCCCCTGGGCTTGCCGAGCTGGTGCTCAAGCTGCATCTCGACGAGCAGTGCTACGCCCGCCTGGGTGGCATGCCGGGAAAACGCGACCTTGTGCGCAAAGACATCCAGATGGCCCAACAGTATGACGAGCTGCTCGTCCGGCTGCTCGTCTGGTCACGTAGTCACAATAGCCAGCCGGCACGGACCATTGCGTCACTGCTGGATTGGCAGCGCGAGGAGCTGGGCGCGGTGGCTCGTCTGGGAGCCACGCGAGAGATCGGGGCCATCTTTCGTCCGATGGACTCCTTCCGCGTGCAGGAAGAGGATTCCGGGCTTCCAATGCCCATTCCCGGAATGGCGCTCTATTCGCTGCCCGAGCTGGCCCTGCCCCTTCCGCACCTTCCGCACCTTCTGCCCCTTTCGCCCCTTTCGCACCAGGGGGATCAGGCTCCGCCCTTCCTGCCGAGCATTGCCGGAAGAGCCGAATCAATCGGAGAGGTCGATAAGGCCGGCACAGTCGGAGCGCCCAGAGCTCCCAGAACAGCCAGACCACTACAATGCGCCGCCGCCCAGCTGATAGCGCACTTCTTGGAGGGGCAAGGCCAGGAGCCCACTCCGGCAGCGGTTCGGCTGGCCTTCGTCCGGCTATTGGTGAAACCGACCGCCGACTTGTTCTTTGCTCTGGCCTCACGGGGAATCACCTTCGAGATGCACGGCCAGAATACCCTGCTGCGGTTCGACTCCAGCTCACGGGAAGTCCGGCACGTGGTGCTGCGTGACCTCCACGCTCTGAATCTCGACCCCACCGACGAAACCGCCATGGCTCTCTTTCCCCGCATGACCGGCGAGCTCGAGCGCGCCTGGTTCTACCAAGACAACCAGATCAAGCCACGCTTCAGGCCAGAATCCATGTACGGTGAGTGCTTCAACACCTACCTTTCGGCATTCTACTACCAGCTGATCCTGGCACTCAGGAACCAGGGCATCTTCGAGGATCGCAAGCTCCTGGCACTCCAGGGCGCCGTGCAGTATCAAGTGATGCAGAGCGCCGCAGCCCACGGCTTCGATCTGAACCGGCTACGTACCGAAAAGCACCGACCTTGCGCCTTGTCCTTTCCTCCCAACGGAGGAGTAATGGACACCAGCTTCTTTGTACCGGCCCGCAGCAGCTGAGCAGCTTCTCGGCAAGTCGTGGGCTGGCTCCTCCCTACCCTGAGGCTATACCATCTGCCGCTTGGCAATCCCGGCGAACACGCCGTCCCGTGCCAGCAGCTCCTCGTAGCTTCCGCTCTCCACGAGCACGCCGTCCTTGAGAACGAAGATCACGTCGGCTTTGACGATGGTGCTCAATCGGTGGGCGATGACCACCCTGGTCACCTTGAGGCGCTCGATGTTGGCGTTCACTGCCGCCTGGGCAAGATTGTCCAGAGCGCTGGTGGCCTCGTCGAAGAACAAGATCTTGGGTCGGTTGACCAGCGCGCGCGCTATCAAGAGTCGCTGCTTCTGGCCGCCGCTCAAGGTGCTGGCACCTTCGTTGATCACGGTGTGCATCTGCATGGGCATCTCGGCGATGTCCCGGGCGATGTCGGCTTGCTTGGCGGCTTCCCAGGCATCCTCGAGAGTGCGGTTCGACGAGCCAATGATGTTGGTGAAGATGTCTCCGGGGATCAACTCTCCGTTCTGGAGGACGACCCCGATCTGCCTGCGCACGTCCCGCAGATTGACCGAGGCGAGGTCCTGCCCGTCGTAGCAGACGCTTCCTTTTTGCGGGGTCTCGAATCCGAGGAGACAGCGCAGCAAGGTCGACTTGCCGCTTCCGGAAGGTCCGACCACCGCGATGAATTGGCCGGGACGAGCCTCGAGCGAGACGTCCTTGAGTATGGGCGGCTGGCCGGAGTGATAGCCGAAGGTCAGGTCGCGCACCGCGATGCCTCCGCGCAGCGCTTCGGGGGCGGGCTTCTCGGCATGGCTCTCCGGGCAGGTCTTGAGGATCGGCTGAATACGCTCGTACTGGGGAAACACCGAGAACGCCGACATGGTGGCGGTGACCACTCGCATCATGCTGGCCTGAAAGACCCCGAAAGCAGCATTGAAGGCCACGAACTCACCGGTGGTGAGCTCGACCATCTGCGAGTAACCCACCGCCGAAAAGACGGCGAGCATCACCAACATCGGATAGATTGCGCTGAATACATCCAGCAGATTCGAGAGCTTTCCGGCCTTGAAGGACTCCCGCCGCTGGCCCGCGAGATCCGTGGCCCAGAGCGAGAATGCGCGCTTCTCGGCCGCGGCCATGCGCAGCTTGGCGATTCCACCCAACAACTGGAGCGTGAGCCCCAGGAGCTTTCCCTGGCGCGCAACCACTTCCCGGGTGTGTTTCATCAGCTGCCGGTAGCCAAGCATTACCAATAGCGAATAGCCCAGCGAGAGCCCAAGGGCTAGCAAGGCCAAGGGAACACTGTAGTAGACCAGCAGCCCGATATTCACTGCCGAGAAAAGCAGCGAGAGCACTGCGTCGACCACGATACTGGTGGTAGCGCGCAGAATGGCGGACACGCTGTTCGTACGATCGGCCAGATCTCCGGTGGAATAGTCCCTGAAGAACGAGACTGGGAGGTTTATCACCCGGTCGACAACTGCCGGCTGCATGACCATCTCCAGGCGAACGTTCATCCCCAGCAGCGCCACCGCGCGCACGTAGTTGAACACCGTCACAGTGGCGGTAATGAAGAACATGGCCAGGGCGATCTGGAGAAGCTGCCCCCTCTCGGACTCGGGAATCACTGCATCGAACAGCACCCCGGTAAAAAAAGGAGTTAGCATGCCCAGAAGAGCGGTCCCGAGCCCCAGTATCGCCACGAGAACGAAACCTCGCTTGACCTCGGGAGTCATGGCGAAGGCCAAAAGGTCCTTTACATCCAGGGCGCGAGCGGGGAGAGTCCGATAGAAACAGAATCCGAAATGTTCCAGGGTCTCGGCCATCTCGGACGTGACCGCCTGATCGGTCGAAGTCATGGGATCGAACGACGAGTAGCCGTGAGAGCCTTTGCGCATTAGGGCCACAGGCAAGCCCTTTCCCTTGACAAATGCCAGCATGGGCCCACTGTCTTCGCACCACCACTCGTCTCGCAGGGCTACTCGGCGAAACCGCACTCCGCTGCCGTCAAGAATGGACCTAAAGCGCGCCACTCCGGTTTGCTTTCCGCTCTTGGCCGCCGGAGCCTTGATTGCTACTCCTAGAGCCCGCCCAATGCGTTGCAGACAACAAAGCATCGGATCTGCGGCGCCTTCCCCGGGTGGCGGCAGCAGATCATCATCCTGCTCGTCCTTTCCCCCAACCACGCCGGCCAGTCGGGCGAAGGCTTGGCTGAACAGACTCTCGTCCTGCTGGTGTTTTCGCGCCAGTCGGTCACTGGCTGCATGCTCACGTTGGGCACTGGTCTGGCAGAGCCACTGTTGCACTCTGAGATGAAATCGATCCAGCGATTCCGGCGCCCCGGCGTTCTCGAGGAAAGCCGCCACGCTCGTGACCTCGACTAGCAGGCCATTGGGTGCTCTGAGCCAGCCTCCCCGACAAAGGAAGAAGCGCTCCCCCATCGCAAGCTCGAGCTTGGGATCGTCGGCCACCGTGACACTGCCGTCCAGCCCGGTGACTACTCGGCAGTCTTCTTCCAGGACGTAGACCAACTGTTTGTCCATCGTGGCCACGCCCTGGACGGCGAGCGCTTTCCTTTCGCCACCCGGCATCTTGGCCTTGGATAGCAGGACGCCCGACATTCGCCTGAACCACCCTTCGAGCATCCGTGCTGTTTCCCTGCGAGAATCCTCGTGAGTATTCGGGTCGAAGAAGACGGACCTCGCGACCCTCAGCAACGACGCCGCCTCACGGCACTTGCCGAGGTAACGGACTGCTGGACGCTCGGGGTCTTGGCCCTTTAGCTCCGACCCCCAAATGATTTCCTCTTGGCGCACGCTGAAGAGGAAAGTCAAAGCCTGTGGTCCGGCTGGATCCTCGCCTTGAACGAAAAGATCCACCTCACCCGACCGTACTACGAAGACCTCGGACGAAGAAAACGACAGCCGCTCGTTGGGCAGTATGGTGACCTTCTGGCCGAGCTCCTCGATTTTTTCCCACCAAGAGCTCGCGCAGCCATCGCCAGCAATCGACCCAGCTGGCGCGGGTTTTTCGAGGGCCATTCGCTCTTCAGCCATGGGCCAACCTTGCATAGCGGCCCCCGAGCTCGAGCAACTCCTCGTGCTTGCCGCGCTCCACCACTTCTCCCTTCTCCATCACCAGGATCTCGTCACAATCTCGAATGGTGCTCAGTCGATGCGCCACTACTATGGTGGTGCAACCGCGGCGCTTGACATGGCTCTCCACTTCCTTCTCGGTCAGCGGGTCGAGCGCCGAGGTCGCTTCGTCCAGAATCAAGATGGAGGGATTGATGGCCAGAGCCCGGGCAATCTCGAACCGCTGCTTCTCACCGCCCGAGAAGTTGCGCCCGCCCTCTTCTATTCGGTACTGGTACTCGCCGGGCTTGCGCATGACCACCTCGTGGATCGAGGCGTCCCGGCAAGAAGCGGAAACGTCCTTGTCGGGCAGAGTACGGTCCCACAGAGTGAGGTTGTCACGTATGGTCCCTTCAAACATCGCGATGTTCTGGTCGACCACCGCCACGCTGTTCGCCAGCAGTGCGCGGCTCATCTCGGAGCGAAGGTGGCCATCGAAGCGTATTTCGCCACTCCACGGCTCGTAGATCCCGGCCAGGAGCTTGGCCACGGTCGACTTGCCAGAGCCCGAGAAGCCCACGATTGCCACCCGTCCCCCCGGCTCCACGCTGAGATTGAAATCCTTGATGAGCGGCCGATCAGTCCGACTGTAGCCGAAAGTAAGGCCGCGGACTTCCACGGTGCCCTTGAGCTTGCCCCAGGATTCTTGCCGGTCTTCCTCGGCTCGCTCCAGGAAAGGATCGACGGGATGCATGATGATGTCCTCGACCCTCTTCACGTTCCCGTTCATCTCCTGGAGGGTTCCTCCGAGCTGCACTAGCTGCCTTACCGGCGACAAGAAGCTGGCCATCAAGCTTTGAAAGGCAATCAACATCCCCAGGGTCATATTGCCGTTCATCACCTGCAGGCTGCCAATCACCAAGATGAGCGCATTGTTCAACACCGAGAGCAGCTCCGGAACGACCTGCAAGGAATGCTGAGCGAGCCCGAGCCGCTGCTCGGCGTTGTTCGCCTTGGTGAGATAGGCCGCGTACTTGGCAAAGAAGTCGTCCTCGTTGCCGCCGGCCTTTAGAGACTCGATGATCTGCAACCCCGACATGGCGGTCCCACACAGCTTGGAGCGCTCCTGCAACAACGAGAGCTTGCGGTTCTTGATGCGCTCGGTAACGAAATACATGAAGGTCAGGTTGGCCAGCGAGATGGCCACGCCACACAAGGTCAACCAAAGGTCGTAGGAGAGCATCAGGAAGGAAAAGAAGACCACCAGCAGGACATTGAGCAGCGTGTTGGCCAGATTTCCCGCGAAGAATCGGGCAATGGCGTTGGTCAGAGCCACTCTCGCCCCAATTTCGCCGCCGTAGCGCTGAGTGAAGAACTGGACCGGCAGACGGAGCACGTGCCAGAACAGGCGAGCGGCAAAGCTCACTGCCAGCTTCTCTTCGAACCTCAACAGGAAATGCCGCTGCAGGCCCATGAGGACTGCGCGGAGAAGCGCGGTGACGGCAAGACCAATAAGCAGCGGCCCGACCCAGCCAGCCATCTGCTTGACCAGGATATCGTCTATGAAGATCTTCGAGATGATGGGAACCGCCAACCCGGGCAGAACCAAGAAGAGGCCACAGACGAGGAGATAGGCAAGCGTGCTCCCGGAGTTTCGGAGCCAGCGGCGCGCAATGGAAAGAACGCTGGTCGGGGCTCCTCCCTTCCGAAAGCTCTCGGTCGGCGAGAAAGTCAACACCACGCCGGTGAACGACAGGTTGAACTCCTCGTGGCTCACCCGACGAGGCCCCGTGGCCGGATCGTCGAGGTGCACACGGTCTTTCGAAAAGCCCTCCACCACCACGAAATGGTTGAAATTCCAGAAGACGATCACCGGGAAGGTCATCTGCGCGAGATCTGACGGCTCCATCTTGTAGCCGTCGGCCTCGAGCCCGTACTTGCGGGCGGCCTTCAAGATGTTGACCGCCTTGCTTCCATCGCGCGTGACCCCGCAGTCGAGCCGCAGTTGCTCGAGACTCACCCACCGTCCGTGATAGGCCAGGATCATGGCCAGGCTGGCAGCTCCGCACTCCACTGCCTCCATCTGAAGGATGGCCGGCGTCTTGACCGGCTTGGTCCATTTGACCGATTTCTTTTTCTGCTCCTGCTCCTGCTCCTGCTCTTGCTCTTGGGCTTGGGCTTGGGCTTGGGCTTGCGACTGCTGCTGTTCTTGCTGCGTGCCTGGCATGCTAGGTAGTACCTGTGGCGCCGCGTAAGGAGCCGTCGCAGAATAACTTGAACAGAGTATCGGCGATGAGGCGCCCGGATGGCAAGGAGCGAGGAGGGCGCGGGTGTGATCGTTGCTCGTTGGTCCCCGTCGATGGCGGCGAAACCAGAGCGTCAGCGATACCCGACGTGGACGTGTCTCGGTCGGATGGACATAACAAGGCACCCGAGGGAGCGCAGGCCGTTCTCGGTCTTTGGTCCTCTGCTCCTAGTTCCTTGTTCAATTCGGCCATTCATTGGAGTGCCATGTCACCGTCGCGCCGCCGATTGCTGCGGCGAGAATAG
>JAZDLZ010001066.1:0-10640 GCA_043801535.1 Pseudomonadota bacterium | reverse complement strand
GAGCACCTGGGCAGCGTCTATGCTGACAACCACGAGAACGACCAGTGAAGAGCGTCTTCGTTGATAGCGGTGGATTCTTCGCTCACCTCGTTGCAGAGGACGCCCTCCACGATCGAGCACTGGAGTGCTTCGAGCGGGTGCGTGCCGAACGATGGGATCTTGTGACCACGAATGCAGTCGTCGTCGAGACCTATGCCCTGTTGATCAACCGTGCGCGGGGCGGTCGTCACGCTGCGATTGGTCTTCTGGATGCGCTAGACCAGGGCCTCTGCGACGTGGTGCGGGTGAATAGACGTGACGAGCATCGGGCCATGGAGCTCGTACGCGCCCACCATGACAAGACATACTCCCTCTGTGATGCCCTGAGCTTCGTCGTGATGGAGCGACTTGATATCACTCACGCGATAGCTTTCGACCGCCACTTCTCAACCTTCGGCCGTTTCGCCATCATCTGATTCTCCCTACCCGACTAGCCTCACGTCGTTCCTGGCGAACCTGTTCCTCATCTCGGCCAGCGAGAGGAGCTTCGCCTGCTCCTCGGGCGTGAGGCGGGCAGTGTCTCTCACCCAGGCGTCGAGCTCTTCCCACACTGCTGCGTCGGTGTAGTCCCGGACGTAGTAGTTCGCCCATTGCCGCAGGATGGTGTTGAGCTGGGCGAGCAGCTCCTCACGGTCGCTGCCGCCACCGCCACCGCTGCTGCTGCTGCTGCTGCTGGCGCAGGCGCCGCTGATTCTCTCCTTGAGCTTGCTTGTGCCCTTTGCCGACGGGCGTACGCTGTCCGGGGCGATGCTGAATCCGAGGAGCTCGACCCGGTCCTTCTGGATGCTGGTCTTCTCGTTGTTGATGGCCACCTTGCGGTGCTCTCGGAGATAGGTCGTGATCCGTGCGAGCGCGCCTTGTGCTTCTTCCTCGGTGAGGCAGGCAACGACAAGATCGTCGGCGTAGCGGATCATCAGGTAGCCAGCGTCTTCCATGTAGCCGTCGAGCTCGTGGAGGTAGATATTGGCGAGGAGAGGCGAGACTATGCTGCCCTGCGAAATGCCCAGGCTCTGGACGTCGAGGGTGCCCTTGGTGGAGACGACAAGGCGCAAGCTCTTGCGCAGCAGGTCGAGGAAGTCGGGGTCGGGTATCTCGTCGCCGACGAGTCGCAGCAGGATCGCGGTGTCGATGGTGTCGTAGTACTCCTTCAGGTCGAGCTTGAGGAAGACATTGGCGCCGCGGCGATAGTAGGAGAGTAGCCGCTTCACCGCCTGGTGGGCGTTTCGTCCTGGCCTGAAGCCGAAGTTGCAGTCCCGAAATTTGCCCTCGAAGAATGCCTCGATGACGTTCTTGGTCGCGAGCTGGACGATGCGATCGCGAAGGCAGTAGGCGGAGAGCGGACGCAGCTTTCCGTTTGGCTTGGGCACGAACCTTCGCACCACTGGCGCTGGCAGGTACTTCTTGTCGCGGAGCATGACGTGCAGTTGGAGGAGCTTCCACTGCACGTTGTTGGCGAACTGGTCGACCGTCATCTTGTCGATTCCCAGTGCGCCCCTTCGTTTCTTGAGCTCTTCCCAGGCAGCCCAGAGATTGTCCAGGGAGCAGAGCTTCCTGAACGCGCGCTTGCGCTTGCGCATGGGCAGGAACCGGTAGTCGCGGAGGGAATTGTAGAAGACCTGGCGCGGCAGGAACGTGTAGGCGTCGGCGTCATCGAAGTAGCCGCAGACGAACTGGTCGAGCGGTATGCCCGTTCGTTCGGATAGCGCGACGGCGTAGAGGAAGACCTGCTGCGCGGCCTTCTTGGCCTTCCTGGCGTCGGGCTTGTAGTCCCAGATGTGGATCTTGCCGTCGCGGACTTGCAGGACGTCGATGTGGCCGGAGAGCGTTCCTTTGCGGTGGAGGCGGGTCTTGGAGATTTCGTGGTTCCTGAGAAAGACGGGGACTTCACAGGCAATGGTTTTGACGTCGCAGGCGAGCAGGAACTGCTGGACGCAGCGGTGCCGGTCGTAGCTCGACTTGGAGCGTAGGAGTGCCATCCTGGCCATGCCCACAATCGGGTTTGGTGTGGCCAGGCAGTTGATCTCGCGCGGAACGGTGAGCTGGGAGCATCTCGAGCCCTCCATGAAGATGTCGGTGGGGAGCTTGCCGCGAAGGATGCTCCAGAGGTATCCGGCGAGCAGCCTCGGCGCGAGCTCGTTGGCCTTGCGCTCGTGGAGCTGGTAGACGTAGGTCTGGCGGTGGTAGAGCAGCCGGGTCTGGATCGGATCTCCCGCCCTGGCAACAGGCGGAAGACCATCTTGGCCGAATCGCTTGGACCACGCTCGGATGGTTGGCTTGGCAACGTGGAAGCCGGTTCTCCACCCGATGGCTCGCTGGGTGTCGCCGAGGCTCCTGCCGCGGGCACGCAGAATGAGCGACTCGACGACAACGTGAGCGCCATACTTGGTCCGGCCGAACTGCCGTGGCAGTGAATAGGTGTGGCCGCAGTCGCGGCAGCGGTGGCGTTGGGTACGACCGCTGCCACGGGTGCGCCGGTGTCCGTGCCGCTCGGTGCTGGCAGAGCGGCACCGCGGGCAAGAGCTACTCCTCCTGGTTGCTTCCGCTGCTTTGGACTTCGGCTTCGACGGCCGATCTGCCTTCGGGGTGTTCCTGAGCCAGCGCTGGATGGTGCTGACTGCTGGAGCATGAGTCGCTCGCCGCTTCAAGCAGGCGCGGATGCGTCGCAGAGTGCTGCCTGCCTTGCGCATATTCTTGGCTTGCTTGACGACGGAGGCCGAGTACATGGTGAACATGAGCACCCTGACGCCTCTGGTGCGGCCTTGAAAGGCAGCACCGGCGAGCCAGGGTGCAAACGATTTCCTAAGTAATCCAGTGGAGGAAACTTTTCCCATACTTGACAAACGAATAGACTTCGAACACTCATACCATATTTGCTACTCTGGATTCTTTCGCAGCAGACCCAGATTCCCTTCTCTCGATGATGACGATGATGGTGACGGCGGATGCTGTGTACTTGCAGACAGATGGGTTCCCAATTTTTCCGTGTGTAAGATGTTTTCGTCTCTGCAAATAAATTCATCCAGTCGTTACCAGTCACGGCCGACCTGGTTGAAGCCAGTTCGGCTGTAACCACGTCATTCGTTTGTCAGGACTTTTCAGTCCTTCGGGGATGGGGATACCGCTCCGCTATATAAGGCTTTCGCTACTGCTGAGTGGCAGCAGCATGCCCGAGCAGGGCATAGACGCACGGCTGCACCCGCTCAATGATTGGCGAATAGTCGATAGTGGCTTCTGCGGTATGGAGGGACATTCCCCGGCCAGCGCACGCCTCTAGCAGGTCCGCCCTCCGCATGACAAACCCGTTCTCGCCGAAAATTCCTGCCAGCGTGGCTTCCGCGGCTCGCAGGACCGCGCGCCAGTCGAGGGACGTCTCGGCAATCAGGCAACTACCGTCGAACTGAGCGCAGCCCATCTGCTGGCACAAACTGACCAGGATTTCGGCAGGCGGAACCCGCGTCCCCACATCCGTCCTTCGATACGGGCGAAGCACTGCCTGGCGTAGCTTGTCGGGACTCAGGCGTCGGGCGACAGCCAGCGCCTTCGTCAGGCAGAGGGGCATCCGCCCCGTCGACATCACTGGCGTCCAGAACCATTCCTTCCTGGCATCGAGCCACAAGGCCTGTACTTTGCACTCAAGCAGCCGAGTCGCAAGATCAGCGGGAATCGCTGTCGAGTGGCGGGCACTGAATTTCTCGCTGACATGCTGGGTGTCCACGACGCCGTAGCGGCTCACCAATGACCACGCGGCGTGGACGAATAGACCGCATAGCTCGTCTTGCCCAGGAGCAATGGCAACTGAGAGTCCGTCGGAGACTTCCTGGACCTGGAAAGGCGGGGGACGTTGAAGAAGACGGCACGCCGCGAGCAATCCTTCGACCGCAAATGGCTCGGCCGCGATTCCACTGTCCCGCAGCGCCAGCGTCAACGCCCTCGTGGTCTGCGGTAGTGCGCCGCGGACAGATTCCAGCGCCCTGGCCAGGCATGGCAGCTCTGATGGCGGGTACTCGCGAAGTCCGCGCTCGACGCGCTTGCAGATGAGGTCGATGTTCTGCCACGTACAGCCTTCTTCGTCGGCAACCTCCCTGAGCGTACGAGTGCCGCGTCCATCAAACCCGAATCTGCGCACTGCGCGGCGCCTGTTCTTGGCTGTGCCCGCGTCGCGGGTCAGCCCGTAGAGCTCGGCCTCCAGTTTGCCAGTCTCGTCAGGTCTGATGCTGACGTTCGCTGCCTCGAGCGAAGTCAGCAAGTCCACCAAGCACTTGGCTCCAAAACCCCAGAGGGCGAAAAGCCTGGTGATTGGCCAGCCAGCGATGTCTTGGAGTATCTTTCCCTCCTCGCGCTCCAGGCGTAGCAGACAGGTGTGGGTTCGCTGCTCGAGCTCCAGGTTGTCACGGCAAAGGTCGGAGCGCGCCTCGGGTATCCGTAGCGTGCTCAGCGCAGACAACCTCCTTGGGGGCAGCTCGCGCCTGACTCTGTCGACAACGGCGCGCGCCAGCTCGACACACCTCTCCTTCCCGTAGCGTTCCCAAGACCTTTCGTCCAGATCGGCAAGGGTTTCGACATGGGACTCGGCAGCGATCGCCCACTCGGGAAGTCGGTCGCCTTCGAGAATGGGCCGCAATACTGACGGCGCGATTCGGTGGCCAGGCCGCGGGTAGTTGCGGATTGGCAGCACAGCTAGCTCTCGCTATCCATCCAAACAGACTCGCCTTCTGCCCGCTGCCTATGGGGCGGTCTTCTTGAACGGCGGCTGGCTCTCCTCTGCGGCCAGAGCGTACCAGTGCCGCCTGGGGTTCTCTGCCACGGACTTGACAGTTTTCGCCGATATCATGCCCTTCAGGATTGCGAACAGCCTCAGACCGCTGACCTCCAGTCCGGCCTCTGCCATCTGCTTGATTGCCGCATTCGCCGCGATCCCCTTCCCGATCCTCGATTTCGTCGCCCAGTGCTGCTCTCCAAGCGTTTCGACGATGGCCTGTTTGGCATCATCTATTTGCTGCTTGGTCATGCGATGCCGATCGGAATCGCGCGGAGGAGCGCGACGGGGCTGAGCCTCTGAGCCTTCGAGAACAATGGAAGCAAAAGTCAGGATGCCATAGCTGTTGAGAGTCGCCGTCCAGCTCTCTGTGGCTGCGGCATTGATGAGATCACCGATAGTGTTGCTATCTTTTGCACTTGCAAGCGCCTTGATCCTTGATCTGTAGAATTCCTGGAGTGCTTGCTCCTTGCCACCGAACTGCTTCCAAAGAAAATCGAGGATTCCAGGTGGGAGAGAAGTGTCATCGCTGGCCATGTCGTTCTCCTCGAAACATCACGCGCGTGAAGAAAGCAGCAGAACATAGCAGCCGTTCTTGTAAGTAGCTGCCATCGCCACCGTCCACACTACAGACAACAGGCGACCATCGCAACACCTCTTTCACTGTGTCCGAACAGGAACTGTCTGTCTGGATGATGCAGAGCGCTGTCCGGTATGGCAAGGCAGGCTTGGGTGGAGGGCTCCCCGATATGATGCTTCCGGAGCGCGGGACAAATCACTCTGCTCCGCACACCATAAATAGGTATTGCGGCGGTTTTTCGAGCAAGAGTCACGCGCGCGCGCTTCGCGAGCCGTGAGGACATCCTGTCTGCGACACCAGCAATCGGTGTCGCGAACCATGAAGACCACAAGATTCGAGACAGTAGTCAAGCGCACCGCATTGCAGACGGGCATGGACGGGTGGACTCGTGTGGAGCTGTGGACCTGCCTAGCGGAGGAACTGGTAGGCACCGGTAGGTTCGTCACCTGCCAGTGAAACTGCGCGAATCAGAGAACATGCCAACCGAGGTCTAGTCAAGGCTGCTGGCCTAGTTGAGCGGAGGAACCATGCGTCCAGGTTGTGTGTCGACCTTCGTGCTTCATCATAATACGAAACAGGAGCCCAATGGAACATGCGCCAACCGAGATTCTTACTCACACTATTAAATGTTCTTAGCTGGTTAACACTAGGAAGGTTCCAGTCATCATGACCTCCAATTTCAAGATTTTGGCAGTAGTCAACTGTCTGCTGATAATTTAAACGGTCTATAGATGGTTCTGTTTGCCAGCAGAGCCCCGAAATATCATCACAGTAGATAATATTGCCTACTGTAGGATTCAGTGGCTTTGCATCCTCCTCATCCAGCACACCATCATTATCATCATCATCTTCATCATCATCATCATCATCAAAATTAACAATCCCATCAAAATCCGTATCAATTATCTTCTCTATATTAGCTATTGTTATGCTGCTGCCTTGGCCGGCAAGCCAGGAGGAGAGAGCTTGCATGATGGCCCGCGTATCTACTATCTTCTGTGCTTCCTGTAGTTTCTTGACTGTGGCTACCTGTAGCAGTCCGTCGTCTGCTAGGTCCAGGGACATGGTGTTGATGAGCTGCTGTAGGGTTGCATCGAGGTTTCCACCTTCTGTGACTGCGACTTGGACTAGAACTGCGCTGACTGCGAATAGGTAGGCGTTATCGTCTGTGTCGCCGCCCAGGATATTCATCTGGGACCCGGTGGTGCTTGGCTCGTAGCCTGGTGGTCCGACTTGGAGTGCGGCAATGAGCTCGAGCTCTGCCTGCTTGATCGCTTCGTCGAAGCCTGTGCCTGCGGAGGCGAGCTTCTTGATTCGTTCGTAGGACAGGTGGGTGAGGATGTTCATGTAGACGCTCTAGGTTCCAGCGTCTGTGAGGCTCGCGTATGCGCGGAGCACGATTGGCGCGACGGATAGTGCGCTGGTGACTTCGTTGTAGTAGAAGCCGCTGCCTTCGAGCGAGACGCTGCCAGTCGCCTGGATGGTGACGTTGAACCGTCCGAGGTTGTCGATGGTCGACGTGTTGAACACCTGTCCGGACGGGGTTCCGGTCTTGTCGACTGGCGAGACGGCAATGCTTGAACCGAGCACGAATGGTCCCTTTTCGACCGCGCCAGACAAGGCGACGGTTCTGACTTCGTCACCGCCACCGCAGTTGGTCGCGACGACGATGCTGAGAATGAGGAGGAGGGTGGTGTGAGCTCGGGGCATTGTTCTCTTGCGCATGGTTCGTATTGTCGTCGGGTGCGGGCGGCAATGACAAGTAGGCAATCTCGATGTGTCGGGGGGAAACGCGACGGGTTGCAGTGGGGCTGTACTGTTCTAGGAGGAAGGCGGCAGTTCACGATGCGGCGTTGTGTCGGTGTTTGCGAGGCAGAAGGAGGATGGGTTTGGAAAAGGATCATGAAGGGAGGGGTGGTTCCTTGCAGAGAATGAGTAGTGGCTTGGGGGTGTTTCAAGGTGTCCCCTCCCCTCTGTTGATCGCGTGGCTAGCCAGGCTGGGGCGGCGGTTGTGGCGCTGCTGGTGTCCGGAAGTCCCTTTTCTCTGTCGCCATGACGATGTGCTCGTACATCATTTCGAGCACTGTGAGGACTTGGGGTATGTCCTCGGCAGAGAGCCATATCTTCTGGATGCCGCCGCCGGTTTCGTGCTGGAAGTGGCGGAGCAGGGTGACGCTTCTCCTGGTCGTTGTCCTGCCGTTGAAGTCCTGGATTTTTTTCCAGACTGCCACTTCGAAGGGGCCCCACTTCAGCTCTTTCTCGCTGGTCTTTTGGGGTCTTGGTCTTTCTTCCATGTGTCTCACCTTCCGCGAGAGGGGTTTGTCCTCGCGCTTGTCTTTCTGGTCACCGCTGGCGTAGGTGAACTTGGGCTTCCCTGCGGGTGGCGGGGCAGTCTCGGGTTGCACCTAGCCGATGAATGCGGCGTGAGCACTGGGTAGTGGGTACTCCTTTATTAATCTTTCGCAACGTCACCACTTCTCGGTGGTCAAGGGGTCGTGGCGGACAGGCGGACAGGCTTTGGTGGATTGGTCGGTGCTCGGGAGGAGAAAGGCAGAGGAAGGCAGAGGTAGGCAGAGGAAGGCGCGGCCCGGACCAAGCCGACAGCAGCGGGCCGACTGGTCCGGGCCTTCCTTGATGGCGGGAGCTGCACTTGGATGGTGGCAGCTACGACTTGAGCAGTGGCTTGGCGAGGTTGATGACAGGCACGACAGGCTCGGGATCGTCGAGGCTGGTGACGCGCACCATGGTGGTGGCGATGGGTGCGAGTGACTGAAGCCCGGCCTCGGCGCTTCTGCCGACGCCCACGGCGAACCAGCTCACTCCCTCGCTGTGAGCAAGGGCGGTGGCGGCGGTGACGGCGTGCTGCTCGAGAGTATCCTCGCCGTCGGTGATGATGACGACGTCGGCCTGCTTCATGGTGGTGCTGGTACGGATGATGTCGATGGCGCGCAGGGTCGGGGCGGTGAAGTCGGTGCCGCCGCAGCAGGCGTGGTCGAGGGCCTGCTGGATGTCCGCTGCGGTGGCGCGACCGGCGGGAATCCCGATCTCGCGGGTGACTGCGCCGTTGAAGGCGACGAGGTGCCAGGCCCTCTTCTGGCGGGTCGCGGTGGTGAGGAGAGCGAGGGCGACGGCCTTGGACCAGATGTCCTTGGAGTCGTCCCTCATCGAGCTGCTTTCGTCGAGGAGCACGATGATTGGTCCGCGCGACTGTGGCTCCTTGCCCTTCATTGCGTAGGTGAGCGCGTTGCCCTGTATGAGGCGGGAGAGGAGTTGGAGGCGCAGGACAGGGTGCCGGAGACCGGCCAGCTCGGAGGGAAGGAGGAGTGCGAGATTGCTGCCGAGGTTGATGCCGTAGACTTCGCCGACTCCGGGCTTGATGGTGGAGCGGGCCTTGTTTGCGGCAGCGCGCTCGAGGCGACCGGCAAGCTCGGCGATGCGACGCAGTCTCGCCGAGGAGGCGAGCACGGTTTGGACGTCGCGGATTGCTCGGATGTTGGCAGGCCCGGCGTCGCGCACGACTGCGGTTCCTGGCAGGGGGAGCGCGAGCGGACTGGTGAATCCTTCGAGCTCGGATTCGGCCTGCTCCACGGCACTTCGGGCAGCGCGAGTGGCGCGGCGGATGGCAGCGCGCAGCTCGGCATCAGATGGCTGCTGCGATGGCTGCGACGGCTGCGATGGCTGCGATGGCTGCCGTGGATGGGCGTGTTGCCCCTGCCCTGGCGGTGTCGTCGGGCAAGGCTGCTGGTCCGATGGTGTGCCGTGTCCGCCATTGTTGTCGTTGCTGTCGTTGCAGTTGTCGTATTGTGGTACAGGCGCCGATGCGGGTGCTGATACAGGTTGCGGTGCAGGCGGTGGTGCAGGCGGCCGATCGGGAACGTGCGGCAGGAGATGATCGAGCAGTACCTCGGCGGCAATGCCCGCGGCGAACCCGTTGCGGCTGCACATCACTCGCAGGCGCTGCCACTCGCCAAGCTCGGTGGCGAGGCTGTGAAGGCGAGTTGCCCAGTCCGGCGCGCTGTCAGCTCGCTCCGGGTCGACGGGCAGGTAGAGCCGGGCGTGGAGGTCTGCCGGAAACCCGGCGAACTGCGATCCCTGCTTGTCGATGCCAGCCTGGACGAGCTTGCGTGCTGGCTTGCTGATTTCCAGATGCTCGGACCAGAGACGGTCCAGCCACTGGGTTGTCTTGTAGGCGAGTCCCATCACGCTGCTCCTGGCGCCATGTGAAGCCTGGACAAGGAACGCAGCGCAAGCTGGCTGAGCGCCCGGTGAAAGGTCTCGACCTTTACCAATGCCTGGCGGGCTCGCGCGCTGCGCTTCTCGGGCACGGCGTGGATGCGCTGTTCGAGGCGGGTATGGATATCGGAGAGCTGGCGCAGGAGGGGTTCGAGCGCCTGGGTGAGCTCGGGGTGGTCCAATGGTGGGCGCTGGTTGTAGAGGTCCTGGGCAGCGTCCTCGAGCTCCACCGATTCGAGGTTGAGCGGGCTTGCGACTCTGGACACGACGCGTTCCACCACCCTGATGTGTGCGGGCTCGGTCCAGAGGACGTGGGCGAGGATGTCGCAGTGGTCGGCAGTGGTCTGGGATTCGCCGTCGAGCCAGGCCTTGGCGCGGACGAGCTTGGCGCTGGCTTTCCACCGGCGGTCGCTGGCAGAGATGCCCTGCTCTTCGAGACCGTGCTTGATGGCAATGATTGCCTCGCGTGCCTCCTCGGTGAACGGCACCTGGCAGGCCAGGGCCTGGGCAGTAGCCAGATCGTCGAGGGTGATGGTGGCCTGCTGCGCCGCGACTGGCTGGAGATCGAGGAGCCTGCGGAAGCTCTCGTCGCTGGCGAGCGCGGGAACCGTGACGCGGACGAGGAATCGGTCGAACAGGGCGCCGAGCGAGTTGTCCTCGGGCGTCTCGTTGCTGGCGCCGAAGAGGGACAGGAGGGGCACGGAGCACGCCTGGCCTGCTTCGTAGTAGGTACGCTCGTTGATGATACCGAGCAGGCTGTTGAGGATGGCGCTGTTGGCCTTGAATACCTCGTCGAGGAAGACGATATGGGCCTCGACGATGGTTCCGCTGGTGACGCGCTGGTAGCGGTCGTTCTCGAGGGCGGCAAGGCTGAGGGGACCGAACAGCTCCTCGGGCGTCGAGAAGCGGGTGAGGAGACGCTCGAAATAGGTGGCGTTCTGGATGCTCTGGCACATGCTCCTGGCGAGGAGGCTCTTGGCAGTGCCTGGCGGTCCGAGGAAGAGGACGTGTTCCCTGGCGAGCAGGGCGAGG
>JAZDLZ010001048.1:0-5465 GCA_043801535.1 Pseudomonadota bacterium | reverse complement strand
ATTCCATTATCATAGTTGGCGACATATGCATAGGCTCCGTCAACATAAACGTGACCCCAATCTAAACCGGGCGTGCCACAAACCCCCAATTGCGTGGGTGCCAGTGGGTTACTGATATCAACAATTCGTAGGGCGCCATAGGACAGATAGGCGGTGAGAGCAACACCCGAGGAGGGCATCGGATAGGCGATGTCATACGAGAACACGAAGCCATCGTCGAATCTCGACCCGGCCTGCCCAGTCACCTTCACGGTCGCGCCCATGAGAAACGGGGGCGCGGTGTCCCACTGCAAGCGCAGCCATTTCGCTGAGCCTACCTCCTGGAGGTGCTCGATTCCCAGCACGACGCCGGAGCGCCATTCCTTGCCAAGAGTGAGCTGACCGCTTGCACCAGTGACGATGCCCTTCCCTCTCGGCTGGGCGTTTTCGTCAAGACCGCGACCGAAGCCAAGGATCACGCGGCCATCCAACCAGAGAAAGCTCGCGAGACGGAAACGTATTCCTCCGTAGCCATAACGAATGCTTCGCTCCTCGCTTGGAACCTCGCCCAGCTCGTCCGCAGGCGTCTTGCCCTCCAGGAACCCGTATCCGAGCGAAAAGGAGTAGAGAACAGTCACGAGCCGATGTGTCCACTCGACTTCGCCGCGGGCGTACCAATCGGGCTGGACTCCGCGCTCGAAGCCCTGGGATTCGAGACGCAGCGCCACTCGCTCCCGGCGCCCCCCGAGCCGGCGCTCCTCGACCTCGATCCACCTGCTACTGGTTTCGGGCTCGACGCGCACCTCGTGAGGCCATTCAATCGAGGCAAAATGCTCGATTTCGGCGCCATCGCGCCTGGTGCCGGCAATGTAGTACTCGATTCCAGGCCGGTGGACCTCCTCGGCGGGGATAGTTGCATAGTAGGCGCCTGCCGAGGATCTCTCGAAGGGTGTCTTGACGAACGCTCCCGGCGAGCCAATGGGTCGGAAAAACGTGGCCAGCTCCTCCTCCGTCCACGCATCGTCGATAATCGCCACGAGCCGGAGCGACTTGCCGTCTTCTGCCTCGGCGGGCGGAACGTGTTTCACAGTGGCTTGTTCCCCCGGTGTCTGGTCTCGAGCATGGGCCATGCCATCCGAGAAGGCCATGGTCGCCAGAACGAGCGTCGCGAGGAGTGCTCCCGAATACCTTCTCCACTTGCTCCTTGTCGCTTGCATGGTGCCCCTCACCAATCGAAATTGACTGCCAATCCGCCGGATAGTCCGGCGTGGTCCAAATCCCGGGCCTGATAGGAGATGCGCGCCGACGGATAGAACCAGCGCTTTCCTCGCCATCCCACGTCAGCGATCAGGCGCACGCCATAGTCACCCTCGGCGATCAGCACGCCGTCCGCTCCCGAAACCCGGGGTACAGGCTGGTCTGTAACCTGCACGC
The DNA here is from genome assembly GCA_043801535.1 of Pseudomonadota bacterium. Lineage (GTDB taxonomy): Bacteria > Myxococcota_A > Polyangia > Haliangiales > SHYZ01 > JAZDLZ01. The sequence goes on along the minus strand of JAZDLZ010001048.1, from coordinate 4,052 downwards.
CCAGGACCACCGGGAACGGCGGCATCACGTCCCAAGTGAAGGCGGCTTCGAGGACAGTGCCGAGCCCCTCGGTGACGGACACTCCCAGCGCCAGGTTCGTGCCAGTCTCGCGGCCAAGCCGGATCCTTCCCCGGACCCCCAGCGCCGTGTCGTACTCGCGATACCAAGTCTGCTCGAAGCGGCGCTCGCGAAAGGAACCGCCAGCCATAGGCCGCACCATCACCGCCACCGTGTCCGTCAGCCTGAGCTCGAATTCCGTGAAGGCGTAGTTGAAACCAACCTCCTGGCAGTAATAGACGCCATCGACGGTGCAATCATGGCCATCATGGTCTTCGTCGATAATATTCTTGGGCCCTCCAGTCCCGTGCATGGTGCCGAACCCAATTCGCATGGCGTAGATTGGCCAGTGGAATCGATACATGAAGTCCGCCTCGAAGTGATAGTACTGATCCCACTCCCCTGTCTTGCCATCGCCTCTTGGTGGACCATCAAAATCCACATAGTCGGCGAAGAGGGTGAGGCGCGAACGGTTCTTGATGGCAGGAGGGGCATCTTCCGCCGATGCATCCACGTCGACTCGCTCGGGATCGTAGATGCCACCGATGACTTCCTTGGGCTCCCCGCCCTCGTCACCAAGGACGGACACAAAGAGCTCTACTGCTGGAGGCCTCACAGCCTCGCCGGGAATTCGTTGTCTGAGAAAGCCGTCGCCGTTCGGCAAGAGCTCGGCCCGTTGATACGCCCTCTCACCTGCTCTGCGATAGTGCACCCACGCGCTGCGGACCGCTGTAGGCTGGGCGACGAGGAACGAAATCTCGAATGGAGCCCCCTCGTACACCCGCCGCGGGGGTAGGAACACCAGCGGACCGCCGCGATGCATGGTGGCAACAGTTTCGAGGCGAGCCAGCGATCGCGCCGAACGAGCATCTGGACCTTGGGCTGCCGCTGCCATCCGGGCAGCCTCATCTTCGGATTTGAGCTGCGCACCCAGGCTTTCGATCTCTTTGCGGATTGTCTCGGCGTGTGGGCCATCCTGGTAGAACTTGAGGAATTCCTCCCAGATGGCGATGCGCTCGGCGGGAGGTCTGGAGAGCGTTCGCTCCCATGACAGGCATGCCGCTTCCTCGGCGGCTACCCTCTTTTCGCTTTCGATACGCTCTTCGGGTGTTGGCCCGACCGCCATCCGCGGGATCGCAGGCTGGCTCGGGGCCGTTGGCACCGTGGCTCTGACTCTCCAAGGGTCCACAAAGACACGCTCCGCTGAGACGAGCTCGACCTCATCACCGACCATCATTCGGGCCAGCAACTTGCTATCTGCTCGCGCCACCGCTATTCGGCTGCCTGCCTTCACCACGACCATTCGGCCCAACGGAAAGAAGTCGCGGATCTTGCGCTTCGTTACCGGATGCGTGGCCTCGATAGCGTGTAGCAGGACAACCTCGCTGCCTTCGAGCACATGGTCATCCCTGCCCACGCTAATGAAGACACCTTCTGGCTCGATTGCCAGGACAGTTCCGCCTACCACTGCGGCGACGGATTTGCCAGTGGCTGCTGTCCCCCGAGGGATCGCCGACGGAGGTTTCGTTTGGTCAGCCAGCGCAGCTTGCGCGTCGCCGAGAGCAAGAAGCGCTCCTGCGACCGCAAGGAGCTTCCGTCGCAAGCTCATCGTGGCCACACTCCTTTTGCCGTCTGCGTTCACGGAACGTGTCCGCCGACCGCCGGCAAATCGCAAGCTCATCATGGCCTCGCTCCTGTTGCCGCCATCATGGGTTCAAAAGTCCAGCGCAATGTTGGCGCCCAGCGTTGCATTGCCGATTTCCTGGTCTCGGGCCTGATACCCAGCTCGCACCCCGGCCCTCAGGCCACCGTCGAATTCGTAGGCCACGTCGAATAGGAGCCGCAGTGCGTGCGGACGGTAGGGGGCAGGGAAATCGGTGAGCTCGATGGTGGCCGCCATCGGAAGCTTGGGCACCGTATCCCAGCCCAGGCGGAAGAAACCGGCAAGCCCGACATCTCTGACCGCCTCGATGCCGAAGGCTACGTGAGTGCCGAGCTCGCCACCCAGGCGAAGCTCGCCGCGCGTACCCAGGTTGAAACCTTCGCCGGTAGCCTGCACAGCCGCTCGCCAATCGAGGCATACGTTCCGGCTGAGCCGAAAACCAAGCTCGAACCAGCCGCCCGCGCGAAAGCCTTCTTGGCACTCGGCTCTGCCCTCGCATCGCTCCTCATTCGGAGCGACAGTCTCGCCCAGCAGGCGGGTGAAGCCGAAACGCAACGAATAGAGCGGGTACATCAACAGGCGGTAAGTAAAGTCGGCCTCGATTCGCAGGTACTTGTCGTCCACCGCCTCCCCATCGACCGAGCGCTCACCGAAGTCCACGTTTTCGAAGGCAAGCCTGGCACGCGCCCGCCGATTCTTGAGGCGGTAAAGCTCCTCCAGCCGGCGGACTGTCTGCGCGTCCTCGCGAATCAGTACCCGGTGAGGATTCGCCTCCGAGGCAAAGTGTAGCCTCCTGGTTCCGTCGCGAGCAGTGCTGTGTATGTAGTACTCCACCCCAGGCGGCATGGTTGCCTCTCCAGGAATCCGTGCCGTGTACCGATCCTCGCTCTCCAGCAGGAACGCCACATGCCGCCACTCGGTAGCGCCGACCCGACGATATCGCAGCTCGATGCTCGCCTCCCAGGCGCGCTCGACGACGGCTTGAATGGTGATGCCTTCGCCTGGCTGGGCGTGCGCCAGCGGAACGTGATAGAGACGCGCCTCGTCTGCGTCCGCGAAAGCCAGGCGAGAAAAAGCCACAAGAACTAGCATGGAAAGACTCAATCTTTCTCGTCTCATGGTCAATCCTCACCAGTCGAAAACGAGGCCAACGCCCGCGCCCAATCCCGAGTGTTGGACAGTGCGTCCCTGATAGGAAATGCGAACCGTCGGGTGTACCCACTTGATCATTCGCAGGCCGACATCGGCGGAAAAACGCACGCCCAGGTCGCCCTGATTGGGTTGATTGGTAAGGCCGATGGCGAGCCCCAGCGGGAGGCTCGGAATGGCATTCCACTGCATACGAATCTCGGAAAGGAATCCGATCTCTTGCAGGGACGAGATGCCAAACGAAAGGTTGGTGCCATCTTCTGGGCCCATGCGAATCCGTCCCTCCGCGCCGAAGCCGAGCCCCTTCTTCCCCACGCCAGTCACGAACCTCCCCAAGTACCCCAGGTTGTGCCCACTCTTGAGCTCCAGCTCGATGTACCCGTAGGTGAACGCGGCTTTGGTAGCGCGATTGGGCTCGGCATAGCCACCCTTGCCCTCGACGACGCCAAACCCAGTGCGTATGGCATGGATCCCGGTCTTCAGGCGGTAGAGAAAGTCAGCCTCGTACAGGTAGAAGTAGTCGGTCACGTCCTGGTCTCGAGACTGCCGGCTATCGAAGGTGGAGAAGTCGAGAATCGCGAAGCCAGTGCTGATTCGTGACCGGTTCTCTTTCTCCACGAAGAGCTTGGCTGGCGGCTAGTCAACGTCCAATCGAGCCGCAGAGGAGGCTGTGCCCACGGCGGTGCCAACCCGGCCGTCCACGGTCGCCACCTCGACGAAATACTCGACGCCAGGAGGCTTGACCTCGCCCGCCGGCACAGTACCGCGCAGGTACCCATCGCCGTCGACGACGAGCTCCGCCTTGCGAAACGTGTCGCCACCCCGACGGCGAAAGTGAATCCATGCCGCCACGATCTCGGAAGGTTTCTCGACGGCAAAATCGAGGCCTAACTGCTCCTCCGGGGGAGCCCAGCGCAGCGGATGGTGTTCCATGCACTCCACTGGTGGCTCCTCCTGGGTCATTCGCTCGGACGCTGGCATCAAGCGACTGCGGTGCGCGCGCAGGATCTCCAAGTCCTGGTTGACCATCGCAGCATAGGGCGAGCCTGGTGGTGCGCTGCTCACATATCTCTCCCAGAGCGCGACTCGCTCATCGATTGGTCTTCCTGCCGACGCGTCCCAGATAGCCAGCACTCTGGCCACCTCGGGGTCGACGGTTGGCAGGGGTGGCGGCGGTGGTGGT
>JAZDLZ010001043.1:0-10183 GCA_043801535.1 Pseudomonadota bacterium | reverse complement strand
GTGAACGAAGTCTACGCTTCGTTTTTCCCCGCCAATCCGCCCGCCCGGGCAACAGTGCAGGTGACCGCGCTGCCCAAGGCTGCGCTCGTCGAAATCGACGCTGTTGCAGTCGCGTAGGGTTTTCTGTCGTCTGCTGTCGTCTGTTGCTACGGGGCTTTCACCACAAGACCAGAGCGCAGACAACGGGTGCAGACCCGAAGGTGTCGCCTCGTACCATCGATGATGGCGTGGACGCGGACTAGATTTGGCCTTTGCGTTCTTTTGGTTTTGATGTTGGAGTGAGAAATCTTATTGCCGACAAGGCGTTTTTTGGCACAAATTTCACATTCAAAAGACATGGGCCGGCTCCTATGAGAGCAGAATCTCCTAGCACGGAGTTGGGGTGTCGCGCAAGATGCAGCTCACTGGATTCTCCAGATGTCTCGCTGGCAGAAGCACCGAGGTCTGAGAAGGGTTGTGCTGGCAGCCGGCGGCGTGCTGGCGGTGCTGGCGGCGGTGGCTGTGTTCATCTACCTCGATTCGCAGGATGATTCTCCGGCCGGCTACGGTGTGGACGCCAATGTCGCCGCCGCTGCTCCCGTTGCCGCTGCTCCCGTTGCTGCGGATTCGAATATTGCCGAGCAAGGGCTCGAAGTCCACGGTCGAGTAGTTGATTCAAGTGGGGGAGGCGTTGCCGGGATCTCTATCGATTTCGGGCCGGAAGCCGGGGAGACCATGGGCAACGTCGAGTCGACAACATCGGCATCGGCACCGGCGGCACTATCGGCACCGGCACCGGCGGCGGTGACAACGACAGGGCCAGACGGGGTGTTCCTGTTGAGAAACGTCGACCAGGGGACATACCGCGTTCGGGCATCTGGCGCTGCGATTCTTGCTGCCGGGCTCCGTCGTATTCAAGTTCCGGGCCCTTCTGTCGAAATCGTGATCGTTCGTCGCGTTGCGACGACGGGGATTGTTCGGGACCGTTTCCTGCCAGTGGCGGGAGCACTGGTGACGGTGACCAACGTCGATCTCGGCTGGTCGTGTCACGTGGCCAGCGGTCCAGACGGGAGGTTTGCGGTCTATGGACTACCGGAAGGACGGTTTCTCGTCACTGCGAGGGCAGGTGCTACGCGGGTGGCGGTCGAGACACCAAGACTCTTTGGTCCCGGACCATGGGAGGAGACTGTCCTTTCTCTCGACGATGCTGGCTCGATTGCTGGATCGGTCGTGGCGCCAACAGGCGAGGGTCTGGGCGGGGCAGAAATAGTGTTGTCCATGCAGGACGGCACGGGCTTCGCGCGGAAGACTCGGGCCGACGAGCACGGGGTGTTTCTTCTCGAAGGAATCCCAAGCGGGGAAGCATTCCTCAACATCAGCGCTTCCGGCTACTTGCCGCTCGGCCGAGAAACGGTTATTCGCGCCGGAACCGTCACCAGGGAGAACGTTTCCTTGAGTCGTGGGGCGGTGGTCGACGGGAGAGTCGTCTCGACCGCGGGCACGCCCATTGCGAGTGCCGTTGTTCAGCTCGTGGCGGGAGAGGGTGCCGTTGCACCAGACGACCATCGACGCGGTAGCCCGCCATCGCCGCGTGCTGGCGCTGCCAGGTTCGACGTCGCAAGCCTCGACGTCGGTTCGCGGTACCGCTTCGCTGGCCGACTGCTGCCGGTCGGGGAGCTCGGCGTCATGCCTGGTCCGATTCCCTATCCACCCCCACCAGGGACGGTTGCGGCAATGCCGTTGCCGACGGGAATAGAGTGTGCTTGCGCAGGGTCTTGGCAAGACAGTGCGCGCCGCGCCTCGTGCGACACGAGCTCCCCGTTTGTCGCTGGTGAAGGCGAAGACAGGACGAGCGAAACCAGCGCGCCAGGGAAGCCAAGTCCTCTGCGTTTGCCGGCACGATCGTCGTTCTCCGACGGTGACGGACGCTTCCGGCTGAGCGGCATTCCGTCTGGCAGCTTCAGGATTCGGGCTCTGCACGATGATTGGCTGATCGGCGCGAGCGCATCCTTCAATGTCGCTGGCGAGACGGCCGGTATCAGTGAGGTTCTGGTGGTGCTACAAAAAGGAGCTACGGTTGTCGGTCAGGTTTCGGCCGCCAGCGGTTCGCCAATCAGGGGAGCTGTCGTCGTTGCGGCGACAGTCGATGGTCGGTCGGTGGCAATGGCAACAACCGATCAGGACGGCCGCTATCGTCTCGATGGCCTGGCTGGCGACGTCATCTTGACGGCGAGCAGCTCGGGATTCGGTTCGGTCAGGCATCGGCTGAGCTCGGACCATGGCGTCGACCATGGCGTCGACCGTGGCGTCGAAGGTGCGGCGGTCCTGCAAGACTTCGTGCTCCATCCGGCAGATCGCAGCATCGTCGGGCAGATCCTCGACTGGAATCGCCAGCCGCTGGCATCTGCCCAGGTCGAGGCGATACCTGTTGGCAGTGGTGTTCGCGCAGTCGAGACCCGAGCCGTTGCCGATGGGAGTGGAGTGTTCCGGCTTGCAGGCCTTACTGCCGGGAGGTACAGGCTGGAGATAGACCATCCGGAAATCCCATCCCATAGCCATTCCGTTGGCGAAGCAGGCGAGCAAAGGGAGCAGAGCATCGAGATAGTGGTTCCGCCCGCTGGCGGCTTGGCCGGCGTAGCTCTGGATCGCCGGACGGGTGACCCGATCCCGGCCTTTCTTGTTGACGGGGTTGGTCCACGTGGGACGTCAGTGGGTCGATCGTTCGTCAACGGCGATTGGCAGCTCATCCCGCTCGAGCCAGGTCATTGGACGCTCACCTTCAAGGCATCCAGCTATGCGAGCAGCACTGTTGCGGTGGTCGTGCCAGTATCTCGAGAGCGGGGTGCGGCCAGCCTTGCCGGGCTTCGGGTGGGGCTCGACAGAGGGGCGCTCTTGGCAGGTGTTGTCTACGATCGACACGGCGAGCCAGTGGCGCAGGCAACAGTCAGGTGTGGAACCGTGCAGGGGCTCACCGATGGGAATGGCAGGTTTTTGCTGCAAGACGTTCCGCCGGGGGACACTGTTCTCGAGGCCTGGCATTCAAGCCAGGGACACGGGGAGACAGTCGTCCCGCTGCGTAGTGGCGACGAGCTGCGAACGTTGGAGGTGAGATTGGAGAGCGAGCCCTAGCACACGGCGTGGTGGCCGGCATGGTGGACGGCATGGCGATTGCTAGTCATGTCCGATCGTGCGGCTCGTTTTCGATCGTGGCACTATCCTCTTGGTTGGTCGGACAACCATCGATCTCTCGGGAATTCCTGGCCTGGTGTGGGATCCGCGGGTTGCCGCGCACCGGGCGCCGGCGTGCCGGTACCGGGAGATTGTGTCCGGGTTGGCCACCACCGGTGTCCGGTTTTCGGACGAGGTCTCGGCATGCCCTGAGTCTGTTGGCTGGTTGCCGGTGGAGCTCCGGCCGTATCAGGAGGCAGCCTTGGCTTCCTGGACGCTCTCGCAACAGCGAGGAGTGGTCGTCTTGCCAACTGGAAGCGGAAAGACCAGGCTGGGGATGGCGGCGATGGCTCGCACCGGCAAGTCGTGTCTTTGCCTGGTGCCAACTCGCGTTCTCCTCGAGCAGTGGCAGCGCGAAATCACGGCGGTTCACGGTGGGCCGGTCGGCTGCTACGGCGACGGCTCGCGCGAGCTTTCCGCGGTGACGGTGGCAACGTTCGAGAGCGCCTATCGCAACATGGCTCGTCTTGGTAACCGGTTCGAGTTGCTGGTGGTGGATGAAGCTCACCATTTCGGCACCGGCTTGCGTGACGAGGCGCTGGAGATGTGTACTGCCCAGGCCCGACTGGGGCTCACTGCTACGCCGCCACGCGAACGACAGGCCGCACTGCGTCTTGCCACCCTGGTCGGTCCAACGGTGTTCGAAATCGCGGTGGGCGACCTGGTGGGACGATTCCTGGCCAGCTTCGACATTGTCGCTCTCCACTTGGATCTCACTCGGAGGGAACGTGAGGAGCACGAGCGGCTGGCAGCAGCGTTCAGAAAGGTCTACGTAGAATTCGTTCGTCGTTTCCCTGGTGCTGGTTGGGAGTGCTTCACGTCGTTCGCGAGCCAGACGTCAGAGGGAAGGCAAGCAATGCAAGCATGGCGGGCGCTGCGCCGGCTCCTCTCGCTCACGACCGCCAAGCGGAGCGTCGTCGGCGAGCTGTTGCGGCGCCACCGTGACGCCAGAATGCTGCTGTTCACGGCGGACAACGAGGCAGCCTATGCCATAGCTCGCGAGCATCTGGTCATGCCTTTCACCTGCGATATCGGTCGCAGCGAGCGTCAGGCTACCCTGGAACGATTCCGTCGCGGCGAGATCCGCGCTCTGGTGTCGGCTCGTGTGCTCAACGAAGGACTCGATGTCCCCGACGCCGACGTCGGCGTTGTCGTCGGGGCGTCGCTCGGCGAGCGCGAGTACGTCCAGCGCGTTGGACGACTATTGAGGCCGGCGCCGGGCAAGCGGGCAATCGTGTACGAGCTCGTCACTCGCGGTACCGCCGAGGTTTCGCGAGCCAGAAGAAAGAGGAAAGCCCTTGCTCCCCGAGTCACTGCTCAAACATAGAATCGAAGGTGACAACATTGTTCCCCTTTTTCTCGGAGCGAACGACCACCCCTGGCTGCGGGTGCTGCTCGAGGAAGTCGAACGGTACGTTGGCCGGCCGCGTCGCGAGCTGCGTGCCCGGCTTGCAGAGCCATTGCCGTGTCCGAGCCCGCCAGGTAAACGAGCCATGGCCACCTTCGTGCTCGACAGGCTCGTGGGCGGCGGCCGTCCACAGCACGCGGTCAAGCCGTGCGTGGCGCGGGCAGAGGTCTTCGCCGAAGCGGCGCGCAGCGATGGTCCGCGCGACGCGACCCTGGAAACCGTGGCCGAACGACTGGGGGTGGGCAAGCAGGAGCTCGAGCAGGCTCTTTTTGCCGACCTCCCAGACGAGAGACTGGTCACACCTCTCGAGGAATCCTTGTCGCCCGTCGAGCTTGCTCTCCGGGCAAATCTTGCCCTGGCGCAGGGCCTGCTGTTTCGGGCGAGCACTCTTGTCGTCGAGGTTGCCGGCAATGCCCGAGCAATCGTTCGCCATGCCCGTTTTCGCGGGCTCATCGTGACTCTCGTTGCCCGACGAGGCGCAGTTGGTCCGACACCCCCAGTCGAGGGGGCTGGTCCGTTGACCTCTCTTCCGTGGGTGAACGAATCTCCACGGGCTTCCTGCCTGGCGGTCGACAATCTCGGGGTAGATCGCGCCACTATCGAGGTGTCGGGTCCAATGGAGCTCTTTCACCATTCCCTCGTGTACGGTCGTGCGCTGGGAGAGCTCTTGCCCCATCTGGCTTGGTGTCGCCGGTTCCGTCTGATTGCAGTCTGCATCGTCGGGGCGCGTTCCTTCCATCTGAAGCTCGGATCGGGCGATCCGATCATGCCCACCAAGGAGCCGCGGTCCTACGACAGCAAGGTGGAAGAGAGCTTTGCTCGCGCATTCCGCCGTGCTGCGCCCGACTGGGATCTCCTGCGCGAGCCCGAGCCCGTCGACGCTGGCGGTACGCTGGTCTTTCCAGATTTCGCTCTGGTGCACCGGCACCAACCTTCGCGACGCTGGCTTCTCGAGATCGTGGGGTTCTGGACGCCCGACTATCTGGCGCGAAAGCTCGCCCAGTACCGAGCTGCCGGGCTTCCCAATCTCATCCTGTGTATCGACGAGGAGCGGCGTTGTGCCGAAGGCGACCTGCCCGCTGGCGCACTGGTCGTGCGTTATCGTCGGAGAGTGAACGCCGAGGAAGTCGTCCGATTGGTGGAGCGAAGCGCGCGGTGCAGAGCGGATTGAGCACGACCACAATCTTGCGCGGGCTTGGTCGTCTAATCGGTCGGAAGAGCGAGGGCACGAGCCGCCATGGCTGCCAGTAGCTCCATGACACAGAGCAGTGGCTCCACCATTCGGGGATCCTGTTCGCCGCCGTGTCGGGCGAGAACGGTGACGGGAACAGGATGGTGGAGGGGGGCATTCCGTCCCGGATTGACTCGATAGACGAGAGCACTGCCAGGCCATACTGCCACCCAGCCATCGAGCACGGCACACGCTGACGAGCGCATGTCAGCGTCGAGCAGAGCTGCGGTCGTCGCCGGATTGCCCTGGATGCGAAAACGCCGGTCGAATACGCCGTCGCCGGTCGGTGCGACGGGCGCGCTGATGCGCGGCTGCTCGGGATGGCTGCCGTGGCCGAAGAATCCCTCGGGGCGTGACGAGAGCAGCCAGGTCGGCTGGCGCTCGGCAGGTTCTGCGCTACCGAATACTAGCTGCAAGCCGGTAACCGCCTCGTGTCTGCGCTCGAGCCTGACCGAAAACGGGGTATCGCGGCGAGACCCAGTGAGCACCGTTTCCTCGCTCTCGCCGTCTTCGCCGCCGATTGCGGTCTTGGTTTCGGTCGCCTCGACAGCCCTGGCCAGCTCCTGCACGTATCCTCTCCAGATGTCGTCTCTGATTCGCGGGAGGAACGGGCGTTCGAGCTCGGCGTTGGCTTCCGCTTCCTCTGTTGGGAGAACAATGCTCGCCTCGGCAATCACCAGCATGCCGACGGCTATGCCGAGAAGTTGGAGTGGCCAGGCAAACGAAAAGCCGGAGACCAAGACCAGCGCAAGGCCAGCGCCAACGCGACGCCGCGAGGCTGCCGAGCTCATGGCGGTAGCAGTCAGTGTCCAGACCAGCATTGCCAGACCAGCAATACAAGCAAGAGTAGTGCCCTGTGGTGCTCCTGGACCAAGGTCGAGACCCAGTCCGCGAGAGGCAATCAGCGCGCCGAGCTCGTAGTGTCGTTTGAGAAGAACTGCGCCGACGGTGGAAGCGAAAGCTGCCATGGCCATGGGGGCTGGTCGAGCCAGAGAGCTCCGTAGCGGGGCCGGAGCGAAACAGACCGGGGCGAGAATGGCACTGGCAACAATCGCGATGGCGCCAATCTGGCTCATCCTTTCGAGGAAAGAGAATGCAGCCGTGCCATCGTCGCCCATGAATGAGAGGCCAACGGTGGTGGAATAGTGCAGGAGAAACGGAGCTAAAAGCAGTACCAAGCCTACCTGGGCACGGCGGTCGCCGCCACTGAGCCAAGCGCCCAAACATGTCAGCAAGAGGAGCACAGCAAGGCCAGACTCGACGTTCAAGGAGAGCGCGCGCGAAGCGGGCATAACGACGCTCATGCCTGCCAGGAGCATGAATGCCATCATTGCTACTCCGAGCAGTAGCCTTATTCGATGGGGATAGCGTGCCTTTCCTCCCAGTGAATCCCAGGTCTTCCAGCCGATGGCGGCGACTCCGAGGACAGAGGCCAAGTAAAAGACGAACAAGCCGGCCATGTCGAGGTTGCGGTGCCACCCGGGAGGCTGGACCGAGCTTGGCGGGCGTAGCGCAGGCACTGCCAACCGATTGAGGATCAGCTCGATCGTGGCTATCACTAGTAGCACGAGGCTCAAGTCGAGCCGCGCGACTCGCCTGCGGAGGCTCATTGCCGGGTTTTGTATCGCGGCCTCGGACGGTTAGCAAGGAACTTGACTCGCCTGCTATGCTGGCAGCCGCATGCGAGCAGAGTCGATGCTGGCGGTTCCGTTGTCACTGGTGGTCGCCACCGTGAGCCTGAGCATTCACTTCGTTCCGAATGACACTACGGCTGATGGCACCCTCGTCGGCGTCGGTGAGGTGGAGAGCGCGGCGGGCGCGGATGGCGCGGATGGCGTCGAGGCAGCGGAGGAGGGCGTGCAAGCAGCGGAGGAGGAGGGCGCTGCACCAGACAGGACGGGAGCTCTCCTCGTTATGCTCGATCCGGGTCACGGCGGTTCCAATACCGGGGCGCCGGGCGTTATCGAAGGAGTCTACGAAAAGCGATTGACTCTCGCCCTGGCGGGCGAGATCGCGCGGCGGCTTGCTGGACAAAAGGGCATTGCAGTCGTCCTTACCCGCGAGACCGACGAATACGTGACGCTGCGCGAGCGGGTAAGACTAGCCAATCGGGCTCGTGCCGATGTTTTTGTCAGCCTGCACGCCAATGCCTCGCCGACGCACACCCAGCAAGGCTACGAGACATTCATTCTCACTCCCGAGGCACTCGAGGTGGACGCGCGCGTGCTGCGCGGCAATGACGGTCCGGTGCGGCCTGGTGTCGAGCAGGGCACCGCTTTCCTCTTGGACGACATCGAACGTGGCATTGCCCATCTATGGTCGCTCAAGCTTGCCCAGAAAGTGCAGGCCCGGCTTGCGGTCGCATTCGGGCCGGAAGGAAACCGGGGAATCAAGCAGGCGTCCCTCGATGTGCTGCTCGGGTTGACCATGCCTGGCGTGCTGGTCGAGGTGGGCTTCATCGACCACCGTACCGAAGGAATCCAGCTATTGCGCCGCGAAGTACGCGCAGCGATTGCCGGCGCGCTGGCCGAGGCGATCCTCGACTTCGCCAGGTCGCTTCGGTGGTCGTGACTGTTTTGTTGTCGTGCAAACGCGGCTAGACTGTGTGCATGTCAGCAAAAGACAACTCACGCGTCGATGGCCGTGCTGCCGAACAGCTGCGATCAATCGAGATCGTCACCGGCTTTCAAAAACACGCCGAGGGTAGTGCTCTCGTCAAGTGCGGGGACACCTGGGTAGTGTGCGCAGCCTCGGTCGAAGAAAAGGTCCCGCATTTTCTCGAAGGGCAGGGCAAGGGATGGCTCACAGCAGAGTACGCGATGCTGCCACGTTCCACTCATACTCGGACTTCGAGGCAGAGCAGCGGTAGAAGTCAGGAGATCCAGCGGCTGATTGGACGAGCGCTGCGCAGCGCGGTCAATATCAGGGCACTCGGACCGAGGACGATCACTGTCGATTGCGACGTGTTGGTCGCAGACGGGGGGACGAGAACAGCATCGATCACCGGTGCCTGGGTTGCTCTCGCTCTGGCCGTCGACAGGTTGAAGAGAAAGGCGGTGATTCCTCGCGATGCGGCGGTCCTTGGCGAGCCGGTTGCGGCGGTGTCAGTGGGCATCGTCGACGGCAAACCGCTGCTCGATCTCTGCTACGCTGAAGACTCGCGCGCCCAGGTGGATATGAACGTGGTGATGACCGCGGGTGGCAAGCTGATCGAAGTCCAGGGAACCGCAGAGGGTAGTCCGTTCGCGCGTGAGGAGCTCGATCGGCTGCTGAATCTAGGAGCGGTTGGAATCAGCGAGATCTGCCGTCACCAACGCCGGGCAATTGGAATGGATGAGGGCTAGCCAGGAGAAAAGAATGAGCCCCGAGATCACGCTGGTTTTCGCTACCAGGAATAAGGGCAAGCTAGTGGAGCTGCGACAGCTTTTCGGAGACCTGAACCTTCTGGAAGTCGAGTTGGTCGGGCTTGGCGATCTCGCACGCCCGGTACCGGACGTTGTCGAAGACGGTGCCACGTTTGCAGAAAACGCGGTGAAAAAGGCTACCGAGGTCGCCAACGCGACTGGTCTTCCCGCGGTGGCTGACGACAGCGGGCTCGAGGTGGACGCTCTTGGCGGAGAGCCGGGAGTACGTTCTGCCCGCTATGCTGGTGACAGCGCGACCGACGAGGAGAACAACCAGAAACTGCTCGCGCGGCTCGCCGGAATCCCGCGTGACAGAAGGAGCGCCAGGTTTCGCTGCGTGGTGGCCTTTGCCGTACCGTCGCGCCTCGGAGATCGGGTCATTACTGCCGAAGGATCGTGTGAAGGCACAGTCCTCGAGTTTCCCCGAGGTCACGGCGGATTCGGCTATGATCCGCTCTTTTACGCGCCCGAGCTCGCTGCCACTTTCGCCGAGGCAGGAGTTGGTCCAAAGGGTGGCGTTTCGCATCGTGCCAGGGCAGTACGCGCCCTATTGCCAGCCGTGAAAGAGTTGTTGTGCGACCTTGCAAAACGGAGCCGAACGCGATAAATGAATCACTGTTTCGTCGTCTCGGGGCGTAGCGCAGCCTGGTAGCGCACCTGCTTTGGGAGCAGGGTGTCGGAGGTTCAAATCCTCTCGCCCCGACCAGTTAGTCGCCGTCGCAAAATAACTTGAACAGTCTCGCCGCCGATCCATCCCGGCTGGCTGTGTCGCTCGTCGGTAGCAGGGCGGCTGCGAGCCCTCGCCGCCCCCCCGTCGAGGGGACCTCGACGGGGCCCCCCCGCTTCATACCGAGAGTATGCGCCCTCCTCGCTCCTTGCCATCCGGGCGCCTCATCGCCGATACTTTGTTCAAGTTATTCTGCGACGGCTCCT
>JAZDLZ010000576.1:0-3290 GCA_043801535.1 Pseudomonadota bacterium | reverse complement strand
CAGCGAACGAAAGGATTTCATCGAAGTCCTAACCCGGCAGAGCCGAAACCAAACAGGTGCTCGAGGCGGTAGGGGACCAGGCGCTACGCTCCCGAATCACTGACGCCTGCCCTGGCGAAGGTAGCCATCTCGTGAAGAATGCGCAGAGAGGCATCGATGATACCCATCGCCAGGGCAGCTCCCGTACCTTCACCGAGTCGCATCTCCAACTCCAGAAGTGGCGTTTTTTCGAGCGCACGCAAGACACGTCGATGCCCAGGCTCGACCGAGCGGTGGGAAGCAATCAAGTAGGAGACCGCCATTGGCGCGATGCGTACCGCCACAAGTGCCGCCACGCTGGCAATGAAGCCGTCCATCACCAGAGCGAGCTTTCGCGCTGCTCCGCCGAGAACAAGCCCACACAGCCCGCCAATCTCGAATCCGCCGACCTTGGCGAGCACATCCAGCGGATCGTGGGGGGACGGCTGGTTCTCCGCCAGGCCGCGCCTGATGACGTCAATTTTTCGCTGCACGCCGGCCTCGTCCACGCCAGTTCCTCCACCCGTCACCTCCTCCGGCGCTGCTCCCATGAAAACCGAAGCCAAGGCACTGGCAGTAGTCGAATTGCCGATGCCCATGTCGCCAAAGCCAAGCACGGTAGCGCCTTCCTTGGCCAGCCCCTCGGCCAAGCGGATCCCGTACTCCACTGCCGTCACAGCCTCGTCCCGAGTCATGGCAGCGCCGCGGGTAAAATTGCGCGTGCCCGGCCCGACGCGACAGGAGCGGACACCCACGGCAGCCACGGGTTCCTTGACACCCATGTCGACAACCACGAGATCGGCGCCGACGTGGCGAGCCAGCACATTGATCGCCGCCCCCCCGCCAGAGAAATTGAGGAGCATCTGCCTCGTAACCTGCTGCGGATAGGCGCTGATACCCTCTTCCGCTATCCCGTGATCGGCGGCCATCACCACCAATGCCTTGACGGCGAGAGGCGGACAGGCAGTACGACGAATCGCCGCGAGGTAGCAGGCCAAGTCCTCCAGCCTACCAAGGCTACGACGCGGCTTGGTCTTCTCGTCGAGCAGCAACTGTGCAGCCTGTGCAGCAGAACGATCCACATCTTCGATGGCCGAAACCGTCGTCGCGATCAAGTCGCTCATGGTTCAACTCCGCAAACGATCGTCAAGCTCATCATGGTTCTCCTCTCCGAGCGTTTCGACTGTGGTCACTGGACCGGGTTTGATTCGCAGCATGCTACCCAGCACGCCAAAGTAGACTTCGTCGGCAATCGTGGCCAGGCGTTGATGGGCTCGACCGCACAGGTCGCGATAGGCTCGACCGAGCGGAGTCTCTGGTACAATGCCCATTCCGACTTCGTTGGTAACCAAGACAACGTGAAAGGCTCTGGTCTCGTCGAGAGTCGTGGCCAGCTTCTCGATCTCTGCCATGAGCCCAGAGCTACCGGTTATCAGCCGACGGTCGACAGTTTTCGGAGATGGCACGTCCCCGTGCACGACCGCCGCCGCCGGTGAGTTGGCGATCTCCACTCGAACGGCCGTCCCTGGAACGCCGGCCGGGTTCTCGACGGAGCGTCCTTGGCAGGAGCTGCTCCCGCCGGAGCTCAGCAGCAGATTGGCCAGCCAC
Organism: Pseudomonadota bacterium; assembly: GCA_043801535.1. Classification (GTDB taxonomy): domain Bacteria; phylum Myxococcota_A; class Polyangia; order Haliangiales; family SHYZ01; genus JAZDLZ01. The sequence goes on along the minus strand of JAZDLZ010000576.1, from coordinate 1,664 downwards.
AGAGTGAGACAGTCGACCACGACCACGTCGCAAGCCCTTTGCTCGGCCAGGGCCGCCAAGCGAGCCGGCACTGCCAGTGGCTCCTCGATCGTCGCAAAGTCGCTGCCACGAGCTCGCCGGTGATCGGCGATCCGGTCGGCCATCTCTTCGTCGAGCGCCTCGGCGGTGGCGATGAATACTCGCCGCTCTCCCAGCCGTTGGGCAAGAGCAACAGCAAAGGCGCTCTTGCCACAACGCACGCCTCCGCCAACGAGGATGATTCGCGCAGCATACCGCCGCACGCTGTCCTGCCCGACGCGGCTCATGCCGCAACCAGACAGCATTCCATCGAGAATCCGTGCAGGTAGCTCATGGCAGATTCTCCCTCTACCAGCAAGCCAGGCTCTCCTGGTAGACAGGGGGTAGACCGATGTCTATTGGCTCCGCCCATAGCTCGGCGTGGCTGGCAAGATCGTAGAGACGCAGGCCGCCAACTGCGGCGTCCGTGTACACGACTGCTCCGGCCGCATCGCAGTAGGCAACCGCCGTTACCACGCGCTCGGGAGGCGACAGGGTCGTTGTCGTGCCGTTCTGCTCGAGCACAACGAGTCGGCCTTTGCCAAAACCCGGCGTCACTGCGAGGAAGCTCTGTCCGGAACTGCCAGCAGCAATGCCATTGGCATAGCCGCCGAGAACAGCGTTCTCGATCAGGCAGCCGCCTGGTCCAGGCTTTCCGTCGGCGGTAATCCGTTCGAGGCAGCCATCGCCAGCGCTCAGGCTCGGCGCAGTGGTCGTCACCAGCTCGCCGTTCACTTCCTTGACGAAGCCTAGCGGATTGGCGTTCGCGAGCTCGAAGCTCGTTTCCACCGTACGAGACGCAGTGTCGATGACCACGACGGTACCCTTCCCGCTGGGCGAAAAGCCGCTGTCGAGGTGAGCAAGCGTCACCAGCACTTTCCCGTTCATGACGGCAATCGAAGAAGCCTCGGGGTTTTCGCCGTCATCCTCACCGACTACGTACGGACGGAGATCGATAGTCGCCAACGCCGTGGCCAGATTGCCGGCTGCAAGATCGAACACCTGCACGGCAGGAAGACCAAAGGTTGCCACGTACACGTGGCTGCCGACAACAGCGGTGTCCTGTGGATTCGAGCCTGGACCGGTGGAGAGCTCCGCCTTCACCGTCCAATTGGCTCGATCGATTGCGACAATGCTATCTCCTCCATAACGATTGATGACCAAGAGCTCGCCACCCAGACTGCGCACGACTGGATCACCCGAAACCGGAACGATACTCTTGGTCGTCTTGCCCGACGGAATCTCGACCACGGTTGCAATGCCGACTCCGTTGGCATAGTCGGCGCCCAGAGCAAGGCAAGTACAAGACCGTCCGCTTGCATCAGGGGACGATTCGACCCCTCCGTCGCTTGCATCTTCTGTCGATTGACAGCCCGAACCAACCACCAAGAACAATGGCAGCAGCACGGCCGACCACGGCCGCCTCGAATTCGGAGTCCACGAAATCCTGGGAGTGTCCCGCATGATCAACGGCTTCGAGCACGCACGGCCGACGATCCGGCCCGCCAGCTGCGTCGGTGCTGCGCTTCCGGTCCTCACGTACCTGAGTACGCTCCGGTCCGGTTCTCGCACCTCCTTGCTGGCCGCCCGCCCGCTGCGCTTCGCGC
>JAZDLZ010001037.1:0-4252 GCA_043801535.1 Pseudomonadota bacterium | reverse complement strand
GAGCACGAGCACGAGCACGAACTGTAAAGCAAGAGCCCCGAGAAATGGTCGGTGCCCTCGCCGGTGTCCCCAGAGGGCGTGTATCGTTCGTTTTCGCGATGTGGTTGCCCGCGCCCTCGGTGAGGCGTTGCTGCGCAGCTCTGGTGACTCGATCATCGCTGCCTGCTCCAATGGTCCCGATTCCTTGGCGCTCGCTGATGCGCTCATCGCCCTCCGTCCCCGCCTTGGGCTGGGTGACGTGGTGCTCGCCTACGTTCATCACGGGCTGCGGCCAACGGCTGACACCGAAGCAGCAGCCGTCGAGCGCTATGCCAGCACGATGGGCGTCGAGTCGCGTGTTCTGCGGGTTGCGGTCGATCGCGGTCGCGGCCGCGGGCTAGAGGAAGCGGCTCGCATTGCCCGTTTTGCCGCCCTCGACGAGCTCGCCGGCGCGCTCGGCGTGCACTGGATTGCACTTGGGCACACGGCTTCCGATCAGGCGGAGACTCTACTCTGGCGATTGATCCGTGGCGCCGGTCCAGCAGGAATGGCGGGCATCGCCCCGGTTCGCGGGCGCTATCTCCGACCTCTGCTAGATCTCGAACGGCCAGAAGTGCTTGCCTATCTGGAAGCGCGCGGGTTGGTCCCGTCTTGCGACGAATCCAACGAGGATCTTTCCTTTTTGCGCAATCGGGTTCGCCACCGGATTCTGCCGGTGCTCCGTGAAGAGAATCCTCGTATCGATGCTGCTCTCGCCAGGGCAACCGCCTCGCTTCGAGAAAACGCCGAGGTCACGGATTGGGCGATTGCTCGGGCGGAAGAGTCGGTCGTGCTGAGCAAGAAAGGAATGGGAGTCGCGGCCCAGGTCCCGACACCGACAGGGTCGCCGGGTGAGCTGGTGACGGCAAGATCCTCTGTCAGAAGCCCTTCAGCGGCGGCAGGACAGCCAGTGCGACAGCCAGTGCGACTGTCGGTGCCTCATTTGGCGTCGCTGCCTCCAGGATTGGCCAAGCAGCTGTTGGCCAAGCTCGTGCACGGAATGGGTGTCGAGCTGGAGTCTCGGCACCTGGCAATGATTCTTTCGCTGGCAAGACAGCCGATCTCTGGCACTTCGTACCTGCATCTGCCTCGGTTGTTGGTCTGTCGCGAGTACGACGAAATGATCGTTGCGGGTGCCAGCCACACCTCGCCGCCCTTGCCATCCCGCCGATCCAGGGGCGGCTGTGAGCCAGCGCCGGTCCGCGACCTTGTTCATTCGGCGATTGTCACCATTTGGGGATCTAACGGGCCATTTCGGGTCCGGCTCTGGCAGGCGGGAGACCGCATTCGTTTGGCCGGCCTAAAGGGGCATTCGCGCAAGCTTCATGACCTGTACATTGATCGCAAGGTGCCAAGACCCTTGCGGCAGCTCGCCGTCGTGGTGCTCCGGGAGCGTGACGGCGAAATCGTTTGGGCCGAGCACGTAGGGCCTGCTGCTGGCGAGAGCATCGATGTGCGAATCACGGCCGCCAACGGCTAGTCTCTTGCCCCTTACCCCTCAAACACCTGTTTGGCTCAGCTCTGCCGGGTTGGGTACGAATCGCTGCGGGAAAAGACATCATCGTAGCTTGACGAACGACGACCTGCCGGCTATCAATTTATGGATAACTATTCGTAGCTAATCGGCGTAGTGGCTGCAAACCTATTAGCGAGGCAGCGTTGCGACAGTCGTACAAGACGGCACTCTTCTGGATTCTGCTCATCCTTCTTTTCGTTGGGGTATGGAAGCTCTTTGCCAATCCCGCTCGTGCCGAGGAACGAAAGGATTTCGGAACCTTCATGGCTGAGCTGGCCGACCCGGCACAGCGTCAACGGGTGGAACGAGTCGTCATTCAGCCGCGCCCGAACAACAACGCCAAGTATGTAGTTCATTACAAGGATGCTCCGCGAAAGACAGTCACCCAAGGTGAGTTTTTCGGTGAGACCGTCGAGCGATTCCGCGAGCTGAAAGTCAACTACGCCATCGAGGCAAAGGACGAGAACAGCCTGTGGCAATCGGTGCTGCTTTCGTGGACGCCACTGCTGCTGTTGGTGCTGTTCGTTTTCTTCTTCATGAGGCAGTTGCAGGCAGGTGGCGGCAAGGCGATGAGCTTTGGCAAGTCCAAGGCTCGGTTGCTCTCCGACCACCAGAACAAGATCACCTTCAAGGACGTCGCCGGCATCGAAGAAGCGAAGGAGGAAGTCGAGGAGATTATCGCCTTCTTGCGGGATCCCAAGAAGTTCACCCGACTGGGAGGCAGGATTCCCAAGGGTGTCTTGATGATGGGATCGCCCGGCACCGGCAAGACCCTGCTTGCTCGCGCGATCGCCGGGGAGGCGGGTGTACCGTTCTTCTCGATTTCCGGCTCTGATTTCGTCGAGATGTTCGTTGGCGTCGGAGCTTCCCGGGTTCGCGACCTGTTCGAGCAGGGAAAGAAGAACGCTCCGTGCATCATTTTTATCGACGAGATCGACGCTGTCGGAAGACATCGCGGTGCCGGTCTGGGAGGTGGCCACGACGAGCGCGAGCAGACGCTCAATCAGCTCCTGGTCGAAATGGACGGTTTCGAATCGAACGAGGGTGTCATCCTCATTGCCGCGACCAACCGGCCGGACGTGCTCGATCCGGCGCTGCTACGCCCGGGACGATTCGACCGTCGCATTGTCGTGCCGCGGCCCGACGTGCGTGGACGCCTTGGTATTCTGAATGTCCATACCAAGCGAGTTCCGTTGTCTCCGAGCGTTGATTTGGATGTGATTGCCCGGGGAACGCCTGGCTTCTCCGGTGCCGATCTCGAGAACCTGGTCAACGAAGCCGCCTTGCTGGCAGCCCGCGTTACCAAGGACAAGGTCGAGATGGGCGATTTCGAGCTGGCCAAGGACAAAGTCCTCATGGGCTCGGAGCGCCGCTCGATGATTATCAGCGATCGCGACAAGCGGACTACCGCCTATCACGAAGGCGGGCACGCCTTGGTTGCGCGGCTTCTGCCGGGGGCTGATCCGGTTCACAAGGTCACGATCATTCCTCGCGGTCTTGCTCTTGGCGTTACCCAACAACTGCCATCGGAAGACCGCTTGAACATGACCAAGGAATTCGCCCAGAATCGTATCGCCATTCTGATGGGTGGCCGTATTGCCGAAGAGGTGGTCTTCGGCCAGCAGTCGTCGGGCGCGGGCAACGATATCGAGGTGGCGTCGGAATTGGCGCGCAAGATGGTCTGTGAGTGGGGCATGAGCGAAAAGCTTGGTCCGCTCGCGTTCGGCAAGAAGGAAGAACAGATTTTCCTCGGCCGGGAGATTGCCCAGCACCAGGACTACTCGGAAAAGACCGCCATCGAAATCGACGACGAGGTGCGGCGGTTGGTTCTCGACAGCTACGAGAGGGCACGGCGGTTGGTTCTCGACAACCTCGACCGACTCAAGAGTATTGCCGAGGCGCTGCTCGAGCACGAGACGCTGGATGCGGCCGACATCGAGACCATCATGAATGGTGGGGTGATCCAGCGGCCAGCGCGAACGTCCGAGGCTACGGCAGCCGGCGAGAAGAAGGGGGCTGCCAAGGAAACCAAGGAGAAGCGCTCGGTGTTTGCCTCGCCGGCAGTGCCAGCCAGAAAAGAGGAGCCAGAGCCGGCATGAGCTCGAGCCCTTCCCGACAGAGTCGGCGTTTCCACGAGAAAGCGCAGAGCAGGTCTGATCAGCCCAGACAGTGCGGTCCTTCGATGGTTTGAGGCAGAGCCTTTCCGATGCCTTTGCCCCTGCCTTTGCCGCCGCCGTGTCGAGCCCCCATGATAACGCTGCCGCGCCGAGTGCTCGGGTTCGATCGTCCTCTGGTGGTCGCGGTAGTAAACGTCACTCCCGACAGTTTCTCCGACGGGGGCATCCATTGTCGCCCGCCGGACGCGATTGCGTTCGGTCAGATGGCGCTGGCGGCGGGCGCGGATGTCCTCGACATTGGTGGCGAGTCGACCAGGCCCGGGGCCGAACCAGTTTCGCTCGCCGAGGAGTTGGCGCGAACCATCCCGGTCATCCGAGCCTTGGCTGAGACGGTGCAGTGCCCGCTGTCGATTGACACCACCAAGGCCGAGGTCGCCGAGGCTGCGCTCGATGCCGGCGCGGAGATAGTGAACGACATCAGCGGTGGGACGTTCGACGAGCGAATGGTCGAGGTCGTGGCTCGCCGGCACGCAGGGTACGTGTGCGGTCACCTGCGAGGCCGTACCATTGCCGAAGCACACGCCGCCGCGGAGCAGCACAC
>JAZDLZ010000566.1:0-4975 GCA_043801535.1 Pseudomonadota bacterium | reverse complement strand
CGGACACGACGGACACGACGGACACGACGGACACGACGGACGGATCGCCGCCGCTGGCAGGACAGCCATCGGTCACGAGCGTCGAAGCGGCGCCGCAGCCCCGGACTGTCCACGGAACGCCTGCCTACATGGCCCCGGAGCGTTGGCACGGAGCCGAGGATACCGAGGCCACCGATATCTGGGCGCTCGGGGTGATGCTCCACGAGCTGGTGGTCGGACGGCGGCCATTCCAGGAGTTCTCCGTCGATATCATGCGCGTCCTGGTCGCCCATGGCGATCCGCTCCCGAAGATCGAAGCCTCCCAGGAGGTGTCGGCGGAGCTAGTCGCTCTTGTTGCTCGTTGTCTCGACAAGGACCAGCGTCGCCGGCCGTCGGCTCTCCACGTCGCCGGCGCGCTCGAGCAGCTTCTTGCGACCGGGCGAAAACAGCTCACCGAGGAGAAGAGTCCTTTCCGTGGGCTGCTCCCGTTCTCGGAAAGGCACAGCGACTTCTTCTTCGGGCGCGAGGCGGAGGTTGCCGCGTTTCTCGAGAGGATTCGCGAAGAGGCGGTGCTGCCGATCGTCGGTCCGTCGGGAGCGGGCAAGAGCTCCTTCGTTCAGGCTGGGGTGATTCCGCGGCTGCGCGAGCAGGGGTCGTGGTTGATACTCCCGCTGCGGCCTGGCAGCGAGCCCTTTGCAACCCTGGCGGCAAGATTCCTTCGGGGAGAGACGCTGGTCAGCGGAAGAACTACCGGCAAGACGATCAGCACGGTCGACTTGCGCAAGGCTGGGATCGCTACCAGTATCGCTCTCGCCACCGGCCCCGTTGCTATGGCCAGTGCCAGTGCCAGTGCAACGACTACTGCCACCGGCATCGCCTCCGTCGCCTCTGCTGGCGCTTCTGCTTCTGCTTCTGCTTCTGCCGAGACGACCACCGACGCCGTCAGGACGGTAGCTGTTGCCGCCGGCGGCGGCGAGGAAAAGGAAACCTCCACCGCCGAGGCTGCTCTGGCCAAGCAGTTGCTCGAAACGCCACGGCATCTGAATCTCCTCTTGCACCAGCTCGGGGAGCGTGAGAACACCAAGGTGCTCCTTTTCGTCGACCAACTCGAAGAGCTCTACACGCTGGTCGAGGACGAAGAGACGAGAAGGCGCTTCATGCAGGCGGTCTGCGCTGCGGCCGACGATCCAATGGGTCCGGTGCGGGTGATCTTCACGATCCGCGACGATTTCCTTGGCCGTATCGCCGAAGGACCGGAGGTGAGAGAAGCGCTGAGCCGGGTAACCGTGGTGCGCAGCCCTGGTTTCGAGGCGCTCAAGGAAATCCTGACCAAGCCTCTCGACGCCATTGGCTACTCCTACGACGATCCCGGTCTGGTCGACGAGATGGTCTCTTCGGTTCGGGAAGAGCCTGCTTGTCTTCCCCTCTTGCAGTTTGCCAGCAGGATGCTCTGGGATCGTCGCGATCGCGAGCAACGCGTGCTTCGCCGCGCTACCTATCAAGCGATGGGAGGAGTTGCTGGTGCGCTCGCCGAGCACGCCGACGGGGTGTTGGAAGGACTGCTGGCTTCGCAGATTCAGCTAGCCCACGACCTGCTGCTCCGGCTGGTCACGCCCGAAAAGACGCGCACGGTGGTTTCGGTGGCGCGGGTGCTCGAGGGTCTCGGTCCTGGAGCAGAGGAGGTGTTGGGGCGATTGACGCAGGGCAGGTTGGTCACGGTGAGGAAGGGGAGAGGCGACGAGAGAGGGGCGGCGGTGCTGGAGTTGGTCCACGAATCGTTGATCCACACCTGGGACAGGCTGGCCAAGTGGATCGAGGAGAGCCGCGAGGAAATGGCTTTCCTGGCGGAGATCGGGCAAGCGGCGGAGCTGTGGCGCAAGCGAGGATGCCGGAAGGACGAAGTCTGGCAGGACGATGCGCTGCACGAGGCGAAACGGGCGCTCGAGCGTTGCTCGAGCAAGATCCCCGAGCACGTCGCCGAGTTCCACGCTGCTGGTCTGGCCAAGGAGCGTCGCATAGTGTGGCGCAAGCGGCTGGCACTGATGCTGGCGATGGGTCTGCTCGCAGCGATTGCGGTGGCGTCTACGCTGGTAGCGCAAGAGCGTAGAAAGCAGAAGGAGAGAGCCGAGGAACAGAAAGCCATCGCCGAGACGCAGCGCAACAGCGCCGAGGAGAGAGGGGCGGAAGCCCAGCGCGAGGGGGCGAGAGCGGCTCTCGGGCGTGGCGATCTTCACGAGGCCAGGGCAAAGCTCCGAGGCTCTCTCGAGACGAGGGATTCGCTCCTTGCCCGTTCTCTCTGGTGGACTCTCGACCGAGATCCGCGGGTGTGGAAGAGGGAGCTGGGAGCACTGGTGAACGACGTTGCCTTCGATCCTCTCGGAAACGTGGTAGCGGCAGCATGCCAGGACAAGTCGATTTATCTTTTCGACGTCGACACCCTGGCAGTTCGAGTGTTGCGCGGCCATACCGATCAAATCTGGTCGGTCGCGTTCTCTCCGAATGGAAAGCACGTTGCTTCGGGCACGATCCTCGGCTCGGTAGGCTTGTGGGATCTGGAGAGCAACGCGCTGCGCATTCTCGAGGGACACCGGGATTCGGTACAACACCTCGCCTTCAATCCCGACGGCAGCTCGCTCGCCTCGGCCAGCGCCGACCGCACGGTGGCGCTGTGGGACGTTGCCTCCGGCCGCGAATGGCGGCGACTCGGTCATCAAGGCCCGGTCTCGAGCGCAGCGTTCAGTCCCGACGGCGGGATGCTTGCGACGGCAGGTCAGGATCGAACCATCCGTCTGTGGAATGTGAGCGCGGCCTCCGGATCATCGAGCTCCGCCGAGCCGAGGATCCTCGAGGGACACGCGGATCGAGTACGGTCAGTGAGCTTCAGCCCGGACGGGAGTCTGCTCGTTTCTGCTGGATCGGATCGGACAATCCGGCTCTGGGACGTTGCATCTCTCGGCCAGCGCCAGTTGCTGCTCGGGCACACCGACACCGTGGTCGCGGTTGCCTTCAGCAGTGACGGCACCCTGCTCGCTTCGGGTAGCAACGACCGGACGGTGCGTCTCTGGGATGCTGCCGCCGGCGTCGAGAAGGCAGCGTTTTCCGGGCATACCGAGGGAGTGAAGAGCGTTGCAGTCAGCCCGGACAGCCGGTTGGTCGCCTCTGGCAGCCTCGACAAATCCATCCGCCTGTGGCGAGTGGGTGCGGCGCCGGCGCGACGAGAAATTGGCCACCGTTCGGGAATCCACGGGGTCGCGTTCACCTCTGACGGCAGCGTTCTCGCCACTGGCGGGCAGGATTCCACGATTCGGCTGTGGCATGCCGCGACCGGGCGAGAGAAGGCAGTGATGAGCGGACACAGTGGCTGGGTCGGCGAGGTGGCATTCAGCCCGGACGATCGATTGCTGGCGACGGGAAGCTACGACAAGACAGTGAGGATCTGGGATGTTGCGACCGGCGCCCAGCAGCAGGTCTTGGTCGGGCACACCCAAGGGGTGTTCGGGATTGCCTTCAGTCCCGACGGTACCTTGTTGGCTTCGGCGGGCATTGACCGGACGGTGCGAGTCTGGGACGCCGCCTCCGGTGCGGAGAAACGGACCCTCGCAGGACACACCGACACCGTCTGGGACGTCGCCTTCAGCCCGGACGGGAAGCTGTTGGCGTCGGGCGGCTACGATCGGACGGTGCGGATCTGGGAGACGGCGACGGGAGCGGCGAAGCAGGTGCTCTCGGGGCATTCGGCCACGGTTCACGGGGTCGCCTTCAGCCCGGACGGGAGGCTGTTAGCCTCGGGAAGTCTCGACGAGACAGTGCGGGTCTGGGAGGTGGCGAGCGGAGCAACTGCGATCGTCGAGAAGCATCCCGGCCGAGTTTATTTCCTGGCCTTCAGTCCCGACGGTCTTCTGCTTGGGGCACCACTTTCCGACAAGACCGCCTGGATATGGAATCTCCAGTCTCGCCAGTATTCGGTGCTGCGCGGACACCGGGCCGAGGTCAACTCGCTCGCTTTCAGCCCGGATAGCCGGCTGGTGGCCACTACCAGCGATGACGCCACGGTGCGGCTGTGGAATGCCGGCAATGGCGACCCCTATTGGGGTGCCCCGGTGCTCCTTGGCTCTCCGCCGATGATGTACAGTCATCTCGGCTGGATTGCGCTCGACCGTCACGATCGCACGCAGGTACGCCTGTCGCCCGAGGAGACGAAGTGGCGAACCGCCGTGCAGCGGCGGGCACGGATAGGCTCGGAGAGTGAGGATAGCCGGCTGATCTGCCTGGGAACCCATGCCATGCGCCTGGAGATGTGGGAACCGGGCAGCGACAAGCTCCTTGTCGAGGCATCGGTGCCGGCGTTGGATCGGATCATTGCCTTGCCAGACGGGTGTCTGGTGCTGGGAGGGGAGCGGGTGCTCCTGTTCGATCGGTCTGGCAGGACCGTGGAGCTCGTGGCGGGCGCAACCGCCGTGGCCTGGGATCGAGGGGAAATATTGGTGGCGGCCGGACGCGAAGTGGTCCGTTACACTGCCACGGGAGAGCGAACGGCGCGGATCGCCGCCGATCTCGGCATCACCGCCATGATTCGCAGCGGGGACTGGCTCGTGGCTGGATTCGAAGGAGGCAGCATCGAGCTGATCCCGACGATGCCCGGACAGAGCAAACCATCGTTCTACTTCGAAGGCGTTCCCTCGAGCCCGGCGACCCGCATGCTCGAGGGTCCGATGGGGACGTTGATCGTCGGGTACTCGAACGGTCTCCTCGGATTGTGGAATCTCAGCAATGGCTCGCAGCTCGAGTCGTTCAAGCTGCACGGTGCGGTTTCCCACCTGCTCCTTCACGACGGGAGCCTCTATGCAGCCAGCGATCTGGGCGACCACCTGGTGTTGGATCTCGGAGTGTTCAACAGTGGCTATTGCGCTCTCCTCGGCGAGGTCTGGAAGAGCGTGCCGGTTGTCTGGGAAGGCGGGCTTCCCGTGCTTCAGCTGCCGCCGGCACTGCACCGGTG
>JAZDLZ010000973.1:0-8507 GCA_043801535.1 Pseudomonadota bacterium | reverse complement strand
CCTCTCCGGTATGAAAGGGCATCGTTCGGTGGGCGGCTGCCGAGCATCGATGTACAACGCCATGCCCATCGAAGGCGCCGAGCGACTCGCCCAGCTCATGGTCGACTTCAAGAAACGGAGCTCCTGAGCCGCCGGTACCAGCCGGCACCAGCCGGCACCCGACTCCAACTGTTGCGGCACCCTACCTACCCTTTCGCCAGGCGCGAAAGCTCCGCAAGGGTCGCCTCCAGAGGGAAGCGTTCGCCGGCAGATTGACGCAGGAAGGCTTCGATCCCCTCGATTCTGGCGATGGCGTCGTCTACTCTGGCGTCGGATCCAGCCTGGTAGGCACCAATCCTTATGAGATCGCGTTGGCCGTCATAGGTGGCCATGACCTCTCGTGCTCGGGCAGCGTCGGCCTGGTGCTCGGGCGCGGCGACCACGGGCATGAGTCGCGAGAGACTGGCCAGGACATCGATCGCCGGCCATCGTCCCCTCGAAGCGATTGCTCGTTCGAGAACAATGTGTCCGTCGAGGATGCCACGAACCTCGTCGGCGATCGGCTCGTCCATGTCACCACCTGCCACCAGCACGGTGTACACGGCGGTGATCGATCCCTCGTGGCTCGTTCCACTGCGCTCGAGAAGGCAAGGCAACGCCGCAAAGACGCTCGGCGGATAGCCTTGACGCGCGGGTGGCTCCCCGGCAGCCAGGCCGACTTCCCGTTGAGCTCTGGCGAAACGCGTCACTGAATCCATGAGCAGGAGGACTCTCGCCCCGCGGCGATCCCGGAACCATTCGGCGACAGCCGTAGCCACGAATGGTGATTTCAACCGGACCAGGCTCGGCTCGTCGCTGGTTGCGCAGATGACCACCGAGCGTCCAAGACCGTCGGCACCGAGGCAGTCTTCGACGAAATCGCGGACTTCGCGACCGCGCTCGCCAACGAGACAGATGACGTTCACGTCGGCCGACGAGGAACGCGCGAGCTGGCCGAGCAGAGTGGACTTGCCAACACCAGAGCCAGCAAACAAGCCGATTCTCTGCCCCTCGCCAATGGTCAGGAACGCGTCGATCGCTTTGACGCCAGTAACCAGGGGTCGCGAGACTCGCCGTCTTGCCAATGGGTTTGGAGCAGCTCGGTCGACCGCCCACCGTTCCAGCTCCTGGCCCAGCGGAGGTCCTCCGTCGCACGGGACTCCTAACCCGTCCAGAACGCGGCCGAGCAGGCCCTCGCCGCAACGAATCGCAAGAGGTTGGCCAGTCGACAGCACGTCGCAGCCTGGCCCGATTCCATTGGCCCGGCCGAGGGGCAAGAGAATCGCCTCGTAGCCGCGAAAGCCCACGACCTCTGCCTGCAAACGACCGCGTCCGTCGCCGTCGCCGACGCCGTCGCCGACGCTCCCGACGGTGACGATCTCTCCCTGGCGAACACCTGGCATTACCGCCCGCATCACCAGACCGATGCTCTCCGTGACCCGGCCCAGGATTCGTTGTGGGCGCACCGCGCCGAGCCTGGCAATCAACCCAGCGAAATCAGGAGTGTGTCCCGCATCGCCCTTGCGACGCGGGCCGTTCTCGGCCCCCAGTCCTCTGTTCCCAATTCCTAGTTTCATTCGACATTCCATCGCCGCCAGAAGAGAACCAGGAACTAGAAACCCACCTAGACGGCCGAAATCTTGAATCAACTCGACCAGTTAGCCAGTTGACCAGTTAGCCACCGTGTTGCTCTCGCTCGCCGAGCGCGCGCTCGATCCGTTCGAGCTGTGTCGCCAGTCTTGCGTCGATGGTTCCCAAGTCGGTTTCCAGGCAGCAGCCACCACGAGGAATCGTCGGATCGCCTCGTACCGAAATGCCAGCGAACGAGCGCGCCGCGTCACCGTCCAAGGATGAATTCGTCTCCAGCAGCCGGGGACAGGCGGCGCCAACTATCGCCGCGTCAAGGGGATGCACTCGCACGGCAATCCGTCCCCGCGCACGAGCTGCGGCCAGGGCAGCCCCGACTATGTCGACAACAGCCTCGGGACGAATGGATAGCTCTCGGTCGAGGATCCTCTCGGCGACGGCAATCGCCAACTGCTCGATACCCGACTCGACGTCGTCAAGCCAGCGCTGGGTCGTCTGCCGGGCCTGCACCAGCAACTCGGTTACGCTGGCGAGGCCCTCCTCCCTGCCGGCTTCGTAGCCCGCAATCCGCGCCTCTTCTTGCACCGCACCGGCTCGTTCCAGGAGCACGCTGGCCTCTTGCCGCGCCTTTTCGATGATGTGCTGGGCCTGCACCGAGGCATCGTACACTTGGCGGTCGATCACCCTTCCGCCCGCAGCTTCGGGCGCGGCCTCGAGACTGGAACCAGCAGTATCCGCACCACCTTTGAGGACTCTGCTCATTCAGAACACTCGATCGATGCCCTTGAGAACCGTACCCATTCCGGCCGAGCCCATGAGAATGACCAGATTGCCGCCAATCTGCCGGCCAGGAACGACAAACAGTGTTTCCACAAAAAGGACGTATTCGGCATCGTTGAGCTTTAGATGCTCGGAAATCGCACTGACCCTCCCGATTTCGCAGCTCGCCCGGCCGAGCCTGAAAGCAATACCCAAGGTGTTGGCCAGAGTACCGACGAGCGAGTTAATCAGTATGTTGCCAACCTCGATCAGCATCTCCCGGTCGGTATCGGTCAACGACTTGTTGGCTTGTTCCTCGCCGCAGACGAGAGCATTGACGAGACTGAGCCCGCTCTTCTCACTCAACAGGAGGTACGCAGTGCCATCGGCGGTACCAGAAAAATCCTGCCTGACGCACGCCAGCTCACCGACAAATGTCTCGCAGATGTGATTGGCGAGGCCATATGGTCGAAGAATCTCCAATCGAGGCACGCTGAGCTTGACGGTTTCGTAGACCAGTTTGGATAGAGCTCGGGCTGCTCTCCCCACGCCGATGTTGAAAATCTCCTTGAATGCGTCCACGTAGCGAGGGTTGATCGGGATCTCCGACGGAGCCTTGTCTTGGGCCAACACCAGCCGGACTACCCTGGTGAACTCCTCGGGATCGACCGGCTTGGGGATAAAGGCGGCGGCTCCCAACGCTTTCGCTTTTTCGGCAGTCGCATCCTGGATGTCCGCAGAACAAACGATCACCTTCAGATTCGGGAAATGCTGTCTGACCTGGCCAAGGAAGGCCAGCCCGCTGATATGGGGCATGAGCAAGTCGGTAACCACGAGGTCGACTTTCGTGCTCTCCAGCTTCACCAGGCCTTCGGCTCCGCTGGCGGCGGTGACGATCGCAAAACCGTCTCCGAGAGCCCTCATCGATTGCGACAGGCTGAACTGGGAATCGTCGACCAGAAGGATCGTCGGCTTGTTCTCTTCCACTGCTGGCTGCTGCTGCTGCTGATCTGCCATATTGCCAAGTTACACCAAAACGGCGCGGCACCGACCATTTCTCGGGGCTTTTGCTTTACAGTTCGTATTCGTGCTCGTGCTCGAAAATACTGCGCTTTCATCCCGGCCAAGGGCAGTATTCGGGCGAGAGAGTGTAAAGCGAGCTTGACCAGTCCCTCTGGGCATGACCTGGTCCTTCTACCTACGGGACGCAATACCGAATCGTGAGCCCAGTCGCCGCAGCGTGGCCGTGATTGCCGGAACGCCGAGGAAGCGAGCCAGCGGGAGCACAACCGCCAGGAACGCCACGGAGCTGACGGCGCAGGCGAGTAGGCTGGCCTGATGGCTAGAAGAAGACTGGCCTGACACGTAGCCTGACACGTAGAACGAAGCGAGGCCCACGGTGCGCGCCAGGTAGGCTGCAATTCCGGCCAGGCACGAGACCAGAAAACCGGACGAGACGAGGCCGAGAGTCCTGGTAGTGGCGAGGCGTGCTTCGGGGAGCACTCGCGGGAGGAGAACAAGGAGAACGACAGTGTGGGTGAGGATGCCGAGACCGGATGCGAGCGCCAATCCAGCCGGACCGCCGGCGTTGTAGAGGATTGCGTAGATGGGGACGGACGCTGCGGTGACGACCGTTCCGGCTACCATCGGAGTGAGGGTGTTACGGGCAGCGTAGAATGCGCGCGAGGCGAGGCCCTGGACGCTCCAGAGCGGCACGGCAGCAGTGAAGACCGCAAGGTAGAGCGCGGTGGGCGCAACGTCGGCGGTGCGGAACTCACCTCGCCTGAACAAGAGATCGACGAGAGGGTGGGCGACGGCAATCATCCAAGCGGCGACAAGGAGCGACACGACGGCAACGCCGCGAATGGTGCGGTGAACGGTATCGGCGAGCTCGTCGCGTTTTCCTTCGGCGAAAAGGCGAGCAAAGAAGGGCATCGAGGCCTGCCCCACTGCTTGGCCAGCAATTGCGATGGGTACGGTGACGAGGCGCTTGGCATAGCTCAGCCTGGTGATTGCCCCGGGATCGCCGCCGGCGAAGTAGCGGATGAGCCAGTCGTCAGCCGTGATCAGCGATACGCCGACCATCAGGGGTAGGCTGAGCCTGACCCATTCGGACACTGCGGGGTGCCGCCAGGAGAAGGCGAAGTGCAGGCGAGCCCCTGCTTGCCAGGCGCCGATGGCCGGAATGAGCAGAGGCCCGGCAAGAGCACCGGCCAGAGCCCCCCATGCAAGACCTTCGGCGCCGAGACGGGCTCCGAGGAGAACGCCGCCGGCGATGATGCCGCCATTGTAGATCAGCGGAGCAATGGCAATCGCCACGAACCGTCCGCGGGCCAAGAGAGTAGCCGACGCCAGTCCTCCGGCGACGAAGAAGAGTTGGGCCGGTAGAAGGATCCTGGTGTAGCGAATGCACGATTCGAGAGCGCTGGCATCCAACCGGTGAAAGAACCAGGCACAGAGGGGACGGGCCCATGCTTCGGCGGCGACGACAAGGGCTGCCAGCAAGGCCAGGAGCAACGTTGCGACTGCCGAGAAAACGCGGTTGGCTTGGTGCTCGTCCCGCGCCGCCAAGTAACGAGCGTAGATGGGCAATAGAGTCACCGAGAGAGTACCGCCAGCGACCAGATAGTTCAGCCAATCGGGGATGGTGAATGCTGCATAGAAGGCGTCGGTGGAGCCATTGGCGCCAAACCGAGCAGCCACGAATGCCTCGCGTAGATAGCCAATGATTCGGGAAAGAAACATTGCGCTGGTCAAGAGCAGAGCGGCCGCCCCTAGACGGCGCATTGTTGTCGCGGACACCAGCGCATTGTGGCGGGACAGCGGACAATCTGCAAACCAGGGCTGCCGAATGCCGATGTCTCGGGGGGGGCTGCAGCATGACCGTTCGCGTCGAGGTGAAACCCGAGCTGCTGCGCTGGGCATGCGAGCGCTCCGGAGCTGGCGTTGCCCCGTTCACCCCGCGCTTTCCGCACCTCGATGCCTGGACGCGCGGCGAGGCCAAGCCGACCCTCAAGCAGCTCGAGAGCTTTGCCAAGGCCACGCACACACCAGTCGGGTACTTCTTCCTCGCGGAGCCTCCCGAGGAACACATCCCCATCCCCGACTTCCGCACGATGCCGACCGAGTATCTCGACCGCCCGAGCCCCAACCTGCTCGAAACGATCTATATCTGCCAGCAGCGTCAGGAGTGGTATCGCGACTTCGCCCGGTCGGTTGGTGGCATACCTCCTCGACGCCGACGTTTTCATCCGCGCCAAGAATCTTCACTGCGGATTCGACTTCTGCCCCGCTTTCTGGAGCTGGTTGATCGAGCAGAACAGCGCCGGCAACGTCTTCAGTGTCGAGAAGGTCGGCGACGAAGTGCTAGCGATTGCCGACGACCTATCAGATTGGGCCAAAACCCGCGGCAGAAACTTCTTCCTCCCTCCGGACCAAGCGTTATTTCCAGCGCTTCAGGCCGTGAGCCAATGGGCGAGCTCCGGGCAGTATGACGCGTCGGCGATCGGCACCTTTTTCCAAGCTGGCGACTACTACCTAGTTGCGCAGGCCTTCGCCGGGAAACACGTCGTCGTCACACACGAAGTCCCATCTGCGTCGACCCGCAAGATCAAGATCCCCGACGCATGCATCGGCCTTCATGTGAAGTGCATGACACCCTACGAGATGCTGCGCCTTGAGCGCGCTCGATTCGTCCTGAGGGGCAAGGCATGACGATGCCTGGTAAAGAGCCGCGAAATAAGATAGTTGACTTCTCGTCGACGCGCTCAGAAAGCAGGGGCATCAGACGAGCATGAAGATGGCCGCGGCATGATCAGCACCGATTTTCGCAGAGCCCTAACCGTCATGCTCGTATAAGATCGCCCGGCACATCACCGTCGACAGGTTCGGCTCTGAGGGGCATCCCGGGGTCGGCAACTTCGGAACCCGCCTGGAGGTCAGATCGACGCCGCCTCGCCGAGAAGCAGCAGGTTCTCGATGGGCGCACGTGTTTTGACATTTCGGTATTTCGGCGATCGGCCATCTGCCACGAGGTCAGTCGGCCGTTTCTCGACGGGGACACGGAATGCGACCGTGGACGGAGCGTCTGCGAAAATCGCTGCTAAGCACACACGAAGATCTAGCGAAGGCTCAGGCTGCTGCGCAGGACCAGGCCTCGCTCTCCGACTTCGATCGAGAAGGATCCGAGACCGAGTAGACTTTCCATCTTGACAATGCCGCCCATCGGATTGACCCCGGCGCTGGACCTGTCTTCCGTCGCTTTTCCAATCGCTTTCACCAGGCGCCCGGAGTCGTATGCCCCAGCCATCAGGGGCGGGTTTGCCGGCGGCGCAGTGTCGAGCAGTTGAGCCAGTCTTTCCGCGGTACCGAAGCCAAGGGAGATACCGATGGCGTTTCCCTTGACCGCGACGAAAGCATCACCGTTGATCGGCAGCACCGGGGGTAGCTTTTGCGGCTCGCCGTTTGGCTCGACCTTGACGCGAGCCAACGGCATCAATTGTGACTGCGAGGAGGCAGCCATCTGAGCCATGTTCAAGATCAGCATGGGGTTGTCGGCAGCGAGCACCGCCGTGCCTTTGACACTGATGCCATCGGCGCTGCTGTAGTCGTCGACAACGACACTGAAGCCCTTGATTCCGAGAAGGATACTCTGAGGCATCGGCAACTGTCTGGCCTTGACCAGACTGTCGGACAAGCTGGCTGCCGCTCTATTCAAGCCGGCGAGATACTCGCACTGGCAGGGGGATGCCAAGGCAGCCGCTGTCTTGGTCTCCAGAAACCCAATCGTGGCAGCCACGTCGATGCCCATTCCAAAGGCAGCGAGCGGCATCCCGTCCGAACGAATACCGAGGCCGGGCACGGGTGCCCTGAGCTTGGCCAGGTCGGCCGCAAGATCGGGCCTCAGCTCGAAAACCATCGTCGCCGCAGCGACCTTGTCGGAGACACTTTCGTAGCCAATGACCCAACGAGGTGTGGTCGCCACGAGCTGCCGGATCTCGCTCTTGCACTGGGGCGAAAGCACGGGGATTCCGAGATCGAGCGCCTTGACGATTGCGGCGTTGGTTCCGCTCGCGTCGCCCAATAGGGTTTCGGCGACGATATTCAGGTCAACGTAGCCGCCACCAAAAGGCTCGAATCCGTAGTCCTCGACTATTCTTCCCAAGGTCTTGGCCACGGCGAGGCTTTTCTGAGGCTTCTTCTGGCCGAAGAGCAATGGCAAGTATTCGTCGGCAGTCTCGCCAGTGGTGAGGCCAAAGACAAGATCTTGGCCAACGAGTGCCATCACCAGCATCAACTCGTTCTTCTGGTACACCCAGTACCCCTGACCACCGAACGTCTTCTCAGGCATGGTCAGCCCGGCTTTCTTCTGCACACGATCGACGAACGCGGCGAACAGCTTTGCGTCCTTCAGCTGGACCCTCATTGCTGGCAGAAGTCCGATCCCATACAGTGCGCCGCGCATTTGGGGATCCAGCCCGAGCTCCCCGAGTCCCTCGCGAGAAAACCTGCCGCGCAGCTCCTCCAGGAGCACGCGAACGACACGTTGGGCGGGCTCCGGCAAGTGTGCCATGGCGTCTGGCTGGGTCTCTATCACTGTGAACGCCGAGTCCATCATCGGGCCAACAGCGTCGAAGATCTTGTCGACGTAGGCGGGCGGGAATCCCCCGAGGTTCACGAAAACGTAGGGCGTGTCAGCCGGGATAAACTCGAGCAGGCGCGCCTCGTGCGGCGCCTCGCCCCAAGCACGCACGGTTTCCGTCTTGCCCTTCATGCATCCGGCCATGCACCCGGCGGCTACCACCGCTAGCACTACTGCCGCCACGCATGCGCTTGTCCGCATCTTGGTCATAGATTTGCCCCCTAATAGGTCGGTCAGTGGTACCAACTGTCGGGACGCACGGCAAGAGCCTTGCATGAGTCCCTAAAACGGCGGCAAGTCTTTGCGTTTCGACCGCGACCGCGACCGCGAGGGGATCGACCGCGACCGCGACCGCGAGGGATCGACCGCGACCCACTGGTTGCGGATCCATCGAAGTGATCGGAATCGCACAGATATTCACCTCGTACAGACCCTCGCCGGAATGGAAGTCCGCTGGGACCTCTCTCGTGGCCCCGAAACTGGCGCCGGGGGGAGTTTCGGG
>JAZDLZ010000947.1:0-8192 GCA_043801535.1 Pseudomonadota bacterium | reverse complement strand
AGAGGGAGGACCCGTCGGAGGTCTCCTCCGACGGGGGGCGGCGAGGGCTCGCAGCTGCCCCTAGATCGAGGGGCGGAGGGGTGGTCTTGAGGCGCGCTAGCGCCGGATCAGGGAGCAGGGCAATCCCTACCACTGTCGCGCGAAGCACGATCCTGTTCGACCGATGGGATGGGAGTCGCACCCCCCTTCCTTTCAGGCCGGTCGCTGTGGAGCAGCCGTCGATCCGGCCGTCGATCCGGCCGCGACGATGAGAGCATGCCTGCTACGGATGCGCAGCGCTCGGCGACTGACTTCGATGGCACCGGTTCGCGCCAGCTCGGCCAGTGCGCGGGAAAGCGTTTCCGGAACCATCCCGAGCAGGCTCGCCACGAATCGGCGGGGCACCGGCGGGGCGAATCCGTTCTGCGACTCGTCGAGCAACCAGCGAGCGACACGGTGTACTGCGCTTCCGTCGGGACTTGCTGCTCGTGGCGAATCCGTGCACAGAGTTCGCAACACCTGGTCGAGCGCCACGCGGGCGGGCGAGTCTGGCGGTCCCAGCCACAGGCTGACTATTTCCAGGGACGCTCCGCACAGACGAGACTCACTGGTCGTGCGAGCGGTGAATAGATAACCCGGTCGTATCAACGCTTCGAGCCCGAGAAAGTCGCCGGTCCTTCTGATGCCACAAGCGCTTTCCTCCTCCTCGACGCCGGAGACCGATCGTGCCAGAACCACCGTGCCGCGCTTGATGAACCAGATGCTGACGGCCGGCTCTCCCTCGAAGTACAGATACTCGCCGGCACTGCGCGGGCGATCGACGAAAGGGCAGCGTCCGCCCCGACTGATCCCAGCGGATATGCCAATCGGGCAGGTGAGACAGGTGACACCCTGATCCCGGACCGGCCTTTCCGGCGGGTTCTCACAAACTAGAGCTCGCGCCATCGGTAACATTGCTATATATCACATTTTCTCGTCTAGCTGCGAATTCGATAGCCTCGGTCCACAAGCCATACGGTAAAGCTGGCAATCAATAGCAAAAAACCTGCCACAATCACCAGGCTCGTGGTTGGCGCGATATCCGAACGACCGATGAACCCGTAACGAAACCCATCGACCATATAGAAAAAGGGATTCAGCCGAGAAGCTCTCTGCCAGAACGCGGGCAGGGAATCAACGGAATAGAAGACTCCGCTCAAAAAAGAAAGGGGCACAACCACGAAAGACTGGAAAGCAGCGACTTGATCGAAGCGTTCTGCCCACAGTGCAGCGAGGAATCCCAGCGTGCCCATGACTGCCCCGGCCAAGAGCGCAAAAGCGACGACGTAGCCGAACCGAAACACCTCCACGTCGACGACGAGACAGGACACGAGGTAGACCACGGCGCCAACCACGCAGCCGCGCACCACTGCGGCAAGCACGAACGCGACCAGGATCTCGGCGGGTGAGAGTGGTGCAAGCAGGACGAACACCAGGTTTCCGGTCACCTTCGATTGGATCAGGCTTGCCGAAGAATTGGCGAACGCATTCTGAATGAGGGTCATCATCATCAAGCCCGGAATCAGGAAGACCTCGTATCGCACTCCGGGTTTGGGCACCCGCTCCTCGAGCAAGTGACTGAAAATGAGCAAGTAGAGGGACGCCATGATTGCCGGAGCCAGCAGTGTCTGTGCTGCCACTTTGCCGAACCGCCTTATCTCCTTGGAGAAAAGCGTATAGGTGCCGAGCAAGCTCATCAGTCGGCCGTCATCGATTGTCCGTCGCCAGGATCAGTCAATCTGGCTAGCACCACGAGTAATCTCCAGGAAGACGTCTTCGAGATGAGGCTCCTCGGTGCAGAGGTCGGTGACAATTGCCCCGCTGTCACGCAGCGCATCCAGCATTTGGGCGATCGAATCTCCCGTCTTGTGCAACTGGAGCTCGAGTCGATTGCCGTTCTGGCTTCTCACTCTGCCCTTCAGCGCCTCGGGAAGCACCGCCAGCGGCTGCGCTGTCGTCACACACAGGAGCTTGCCAAGGCCACGGCCGAGCAGTCCTTCCTTGGTGTCGAGCGCCGCCAACGAGCCGCGCACCAGGATGGCGATTCGGTCGCACAGCGACTCTGCCTCCTCGAGGTAGTGGGTCGTGAGCACGATCGTGCGGCCTTCGGCATGCAGTCGCGCAATCAGCGACCAGAGCGCATGACGCATGTCGACGTCGACTCCCGCGGTCGGCTCGTCGAGAACGACCACCTCGGGTCTGTGTACCAGCGCCTGGGCGATCAGCACGCGCCTCTTCATCCCTCCCGATAGATTGCGCATGTTGCTCTTGGCCTTCTCGACGAGCATGAGCGCCTCCATCAGCTCTTCTATCCAGGGATAGCTCTCCCGCCCGAGGCCAAAATAGCCTGCCTGGATTCGGAGGACCTCACGCACCTCGAAGAACGGATCGAACACCAGCTCCTGGGGGACGACCCCGAGACAGCGTCGGGTCTGCCGATAGGCAGTGACTACGTCTTTGCCTAGTACCGAAACCTGGCCGCCATCAGCGCGAGCCAGCCCGGCCACGATGTTGATGAGCGTGGACTTTCCTGCTCCGTTGGGCCCAAGCAGACCAAAGAGCTCTCCGCGCTCCACCGTGAGATCAATACCCCGCAGCGCCTCGACCGAACCGTAGCGCTTGCGAATACCCCTGATCTCGATTGCAGCGTGCAAAGCGTTCCGTGACTGCAACTGCGACTGTTGCAACTGTGACTGTACTACTATCACCTCTCTGACGTGCAGATCGATCGAGCCTTGCCGCTCCCGCGCGGTACGTCTAGGCTCTGTGCTAGCATGAGCACATTTCCGCCGCTCTCACCCGAGCTAGTCGCCCGCCTCGACATGCCTGGGCCTCGGTATACGAGCTATCCTACCGTTCCGGCATGGTCTGCCAGCTTTGGCTCCGATGACTACGTTCGCGCCTTGGCCGTCGCCAGCGCCAGCGCCAGAGCGACCGAGCCGCTCTCCCTGTACGTACACATCCCCTTTTGCCGGGAGATGTGCAGCTATTGCGGCTGCAACGTGATCGTCGCCAAGGATCCTGGCAAGGCGGATCGGTATCTTTCGTTTCTCGCCAGAGAAAGCGCTCGCATTGGAGCCGTCCTCGGCACTGGCCGCAGTCTTGCCCGCCTCCATCTCGGCGGCGGCACCCCGACGTTCCTCTCGGAAAAACAGCTCGAATCGCTCTGGAGGACAGTGACCTCGGCTTTCGCCATTGGCGACCATGCCGAGGTAGCCGTCGAGATCGATCCGTGCGTGACCAGTCGCGGTCAGCTCTCTCTACTGCGCGGTCTCGGTTTCAATCGATTGTCAATGGGAGTTCAGGACTTGGATCCGCGAGTCCAGGCATTGAGCGGCCGTATTCAGAGCTTGGAAACGACGCGGTCGGTCTTCTCCGCTTGCCGGGAGCTCGGCTATTCCAGCATCAACATGGACTTGATCTATGGTCTGCCAGGACAGCAACCAGACTCGTGGCGAAAAACCATAGAGCAAGTCATTGCCATGCGACCAGATCGCATTGCCGCCTTCTCTTTTGCCTACTTGCCCGAAGCAAAGCCGCACCAGCGAAGGCTTCCTGCCGGCGAGATTCCTCGCGGGCTTGCCAAGCTGGAGCTCCTGCGCCTGGCCCACGACGGGCTTGTCGAGGCTGGCTATCGGGCGATCGGAATGGATCATTTCGCCTTGCCTGGCGACGAGCTAGCCCAGGCGCAAGAGCAACGCACCCTGTGGCGTGATTTCCAAGGCTACACTACCTTGCGCGCTACCGACACGCTCGCTCTCGGCATTACCGGGATCGGCTCCGTCGGGGGCGCTTTCGTGCAAACCACCAAGTCGCTGGTCCGATACCAGACCGATCTGGAGGCAGCACACCTGCCGATCGAACGCGGACACTGGCTGTCGCCAGACGACCGGCGGCGACGCGAGGCGATAACCCAGCTAATGTGCAACTGCTGGGTCGATCTGGGCGAGGACGGGCAGGACTACTTTGCCGACGAGCTTCGTGCCCTCGCGAAGCTCGAGGAAGACGGATTGGTCGTGCGCGACGGTGCCCAGCTCTCGGTAACTGCCCTGGGCCGGGTGTTCATCCGCAATGTCGCAATGGTCTTCGACGCCTACCTGGCCAAACAACGAGACGACAACCGCCGATTCTCTCGTACGGTATGAGCTCGTTTTAGGAGCTGTCGGCTTGTCGGCTGGCTTGCACGATCCCTGGCCCGCCTAGTAGACTCGGCAGCGAGGCACCCAGTGGCTGGTACTTGGTGGATACTAGGTTTCACGTACGATGCTGTCATTGACGCCTGGCAGGATGCCAGGCTTGCCGATGCAGTTTCGCGCGAGTGGGAAAACGCTGGCCGGCCACCGCTGGTCGAAGTGTGGTGGTGTACGTCGGCCGACGACTATGCTTTTCGCTGGTACCTCAACGAGGCAGCGGCCGAGTTGCTCGATCGGGCAAACGTGACGTGGCGCTCCTTCATCGTGGGCCAGACAACGAGCCTTCCAGACGGTGCCAGGCCTTTCGTGCCGGCAAATGACGATAAACCATAGCATAGGCTTGGGCTAGAGAACGAGGCGCTCACTCCGCTCCGCTCCGCTCACTCACACCCTCGCCTTCTCGGATGGTTGCAGCATAGGCCACGCTGGGCTAGGCTTGGCTGTTTCTTTTGTCTGCCTTCCCATTCAGTCACGAGGTCTCCAATCCATGGATCAGAAGTATTCGTCCCTTCCCAACCCTGCTGCACCGACGCGATCGGGTCTTCGATCGGATACCGCCGCGAGGAGAGCAGACGCCATGAGCACTGCTCCCATTCCTGTGACCGTCACGGTTGTCGCATCGCTGCTGGCCTTCTCCTGTGGCGGTCAAGCCCAGCAGGCAGCAAAGAGCCCGTCGGTGCTGCAACCGTCCCAGCAGAATCAGCAAGACCAGGTTTTCGGCGCAGATACCGTGCTGGAAGTCCAGCGGGCACGCCAGGCGACCATGACCGAGGTTGGCCTCGACCTGGCCGCGGTGGATCGCGGCGTGGATCCCTGTCAGGATTTCTATCAGTTCGCCTGTGGCGGTTGGCTCGCCCAAACCCAGATCCCGCCCGACCGACCGCGATGGCACCGCAGCTTCGACGATATCGAACGTCGCAACGAGCAAGCGCTCAGGGCGATTCTCGAGGAGGCAGCGGCGGCGAGCGGGGCTGGCGGTCAATCCGGCGGTGGTACCGACACGAGCCGGCGTCAGGCAGCCATGGGAGATTTCTATGCCGCCTGCATGGATGAGTCAGCCATCAACAAGGCAGGGACCGCGCCCATTGACAAGCTTCTTGCTCGCGCCCGTCAGGTGAGAGATCTGCCGAGCCTGGCAGCGGTGATTGCCGACCTCCACATGGTAGGTATCGAGCCGTTCTTCCGCCTCGACGTCGAGTTCGACCCGACCGATAGCAAACGCATTATCGCTCACCTGGACCAGGGTGGGCTTGGGCTTCCCGATCGCGTTCACTACTCGCAGGCGGGCAGCAACGCTGATCGCATACGCAAAGCCTACCTCGGACACGTCACCAAGATGATGAGGCTGAGCGCCCTGAGCCAGCCGGATGCCGTTCAGGCGGCGAACGACGTGCTCGCCATCGAAACCGACTTGGCCAAAGTCTCCAAGACGCGCGCCGATCTGCGCGACCCTCGCGGGGCGTGCAACAAGCGTGACCGGCCTAGCCTTGCCAAGGCAAGCCCGAGCTTTGCCTGGGATGCCTACTTCCGCCAGCTTGGCTATCCGGGAATCCAGGACGTGAACATCGATTCGGTCCAGTTCTTCGAGGGATTGTCCAAGCTGCTCGAGACCACCAAGCCGGCGACTTGGCGTAGCTATCTCCGCTGGCACGTCCTTCGTAGCACTGCTTCTCTGCTGTCTTCCGCGTTCCAGGACGAAGAGCTGGCACTGCGTACCGCACTGACTGGCGAAACGAACAAACCGGAGCGCTCCAGACAGTGTATCTGGGCAACCGACCGGGCTCTCGGACATATCCTGAGTCAAGAATACGTCGCCCGCCATTTCTCCACCGACGGACAAACCCAGGTCAGGCAACTCGTGGCCGTCATCAGCGACACTTTTGCCTCCCATCTGCAAACCCTCAAGTGGATGGACGACACTACCCGTGAGCGCGCTCTGGCCAAGCTCGAGCAGATCACCAGCCTCGTCGGCTTCCCCGTAAAGTGGCGTGGCTACGACTTCCCGATCGATCGAGGGGCGTATGCAGCCAATGTTCTTGCCGCCCGCAAGTTCGACTCCAAGTGGGAGCTGGACAAGATCGGCAAGCCCTTCGATCCCGAAGAATGGAAGATGTCACCGCTGAAGGCCAATGCCTACTACGACATGTCGAGGAATCACATCGCCATTCCGGCAGGTGTTCTCCAGCCGCCACTTTTCAGTCCCAGCGCGAGCCTGGTAGTCAACATGGGTGGAATCGGAATGGTCATCGCCCACGAGATAACCCACGGATTCGACGACCACGGCGCTCAGTTTTCCGGTGAAGGCAACCTGGAAAACTGGTGGGATCCCCAGACCGCCAGCCAGTTCCGCGAACGGCTGCAATGCCTCTCCCGGCAGTTCAGTCGCTTCGAATCGACTCCCGGCGTGTCTCTCAACAGCGACCTTTCCATCGGCGAGAACGTCGCGGACCTCGGCGGTGCGACGCTGGCTTTCGAGGCATACCGTACCGTCCGACAAACCGCGGAGGAGGTCATCGTGGCCGACGACTTCACCGAGGATCAGCAGTTCTTCCTTGCTCTCGGGCAGTCCTGGTGCGCAGCGCTGCGAGACGAGTACCTTCACACCCTCAACAAGGTCGACCCCCACTCACCGCCGAAATTCAGAATCAACGGCACCGTCGCCAACATGCCGGAATTCGCCGAGGCGTTCTCTTGCGCCGAAGGCACGCCGATGCACCCGGTCAACACCTGCCAGGTCTGGTAGTTTCCTACCACTTTCACTTCTGAAAAAACGACTTCTCGACGATCTGGGAAGTGAAGACCTCGAAGCGAGCTCCCTCGCGCCAAGCCTGGGGAGATAGTCCCGCTTTGGTGCTCAGATGGGAGAGAGTCTCCTCTCTGCCCCAGCCTTGCTCGCGAGCGACTTCGGGCAAAAAGACTGCGCTCTTTCCGTCCTTGTACATGACGATGCCATGCTCCCCCGGCTGAAACGCTTCCCATCCAGGGATTGGACGGAGTGGGCTCAACACCGAAACCTGAACAGTGAGCTGCGCAAGCTCGTCTGGTCGGACGCGCTCGAAACGCCAGTCGCGCAGTGCTGCCGACACGGCAGCGTGGACCACCGCCAGCCACATTGGCTCGCGCGGCTGGATCGATCCGATGCAGCCTCGCAGATCGCCGTTCTTCTTCAGAGTCACGAATACCCCGGCATTCCTTGCCAGGCGAGGACCGAGAGAGCTGGGCGGCCCAGTCTTGTCCCCCGCCTCCTCTCCGCGTAGCACGGCTTCCTCTACCGCTCGACGGGCAAGGGAGAGCAATGCCTCCAGCTCCGTCTGGGGCAACACCTCCAAACCCGCGGCGAACGGGGTCGGGCCGCTGAACACCGCCGCCAAGTAGCTGACCGAATTGACAAAGCTTCCAGCCTTGGCGCCGCTGGTGTCGTAGGCGACATCCTGTCCTCGAGCGTCTGGGGGCAAAAGGTGCATGAGCACCAGGAAGGGAAGGAATCCGCACACCGTAATGCCGGTGCGCTCGTGATATGAGACAAAGGCAGCAGGATCCCCTGCCGACATGAGGCGAATCACCTCGTAGTCCATTCCCTTGATTCGGGCAGCAGCATCCGGACCGGGCGCAAACGGAATGTAGCCGTAGTTGGGCCCGTAGTGCGTGAAATCGCCCGACGCAACAATCAGGGTATTCTCGTCTGCCAGGGATCGCAGCGCATCTGCCACCGCGGCTGCCTCGGCAGGCCGAACCGAACCGACGAGAATCGGCACCAGCTTCCAGCCAGGTCGAAGCGCTCGCACAAGGAACGGGAGCTGCGCTTCGATGCTGTGCTCCGGCGCCTCCGCATCTGGGTGCTCTCCCACCAGCGGGCTCTTGCGCAATGCGGCTACTGCATCGACGTCGATTGGCACATCGCCGAGCGGAGTTCGATAGTGAGTGGCGCCAGTGATCGACAAGCCCCGAAACGCGCCGCGGTGGGCAGGACCCAGCACGATC
>JAZDLZ010000937.1:0-4428 GCA_043801535.1 Pseudomonadota bacterium | reverse complement strand
CCAGGAAGGAAATGGAACAGCGGTTTCTTCTCGATTGGATCGACATTGACCGCTACTGGTCTACCGTAGACGAGAGTAACGAGCTTGCCGCCAGCATTCTGCCTCACTCCGCAGAAGCCGGCCTGCCCAGGGCGTAGCCGGCATCCTCGAGGACAGAGAGCACATACGGCAACTCCGTGGTCGCCTGGATTCCAGAAGCGAGCAGGATGAGTGGCGGCGTATGCAGCAGGCGCGGTTGCCGACTTGTCGGCCATGTTGTCCCGGGTCCCTGTGGGTTATTCCTTGGAGGTGTACGACGAGAGAGCTTGGCAGCGTAGCGATGTGCTGTCCTGATGACCGCAACGAGTCTAGTATAGGTCTGCCTTCAGCGCCATACCGTGGTATCAAAATGGCCATGCGAAGAACCTATCCCCTGCTTTCAATGCTCCTTTTGATGGGCGCCGACCGTCCTGCCGCCACTTGTGATTGTCCGCAGCGCCAAGTCAGCATCTTGCTGCCACGCGACGGAGCCTCGTTGGTGCCAACCAACGTGCAACTGCTCGTGTCGGCGGAAATCGCTGGCGCCAATCGCTGGTGGGCAGCCGACGCCACTGCTATCATGCCCAATCTACGGTTGCTGTTGCTCAAGAAGAACGCCGACCGTGCCCGTCCACAGGGCCGCGAAGTCAAGACGGCGGTTTCGAGCATGCTCGGCGAGGCGTACGGGACCGTATTCGTGGTCAGGCCGGAAAAGCCCTTGGCTGTCAACTCCAACTATGCACTGGTAGTGGCGACCGGCGCCGAAGGTCAGGAGGTGAAGACGATCAGTGCTTTCACCACCGGGGCTGGTACCGATGTCCAGCCCCCGGTTTTCGCCGGCATCGAGGATCTGACCGCAGTGGTTGCTTTTCGGCCCAGGGCGAATGTGTGTGACAACGAGCCGCCCTTCGAGCAGCTGACTTGGAAGTACGGCGAGGCCACCGACGAAACGACTTCGCCTGGGGATTTGGTTCGCGTTGTCTACGTGCAGAAGAAGGGCGAGCAGCGGTCTGTCCGGTTGATCGAGCCTGCGTCGGCGCCGAGCTCGCCACTTCGGACACTCGACAACAAATGCGATCCGTTCAGGCTCGTCTTTCAGCCTGGCGAGGAGCTCTGCGCCTCCGTCGAAGTGATGGATGCCGCCGGCAACGTTGCTGGTGGTTCGGTCGAGAAGTGCATGGTAGCGAAGCGAATGTAGTCTCGGCAGATAGTTACTTGGTTCTCTGCTCGCAGGCAGCAAGATCGTCGGCTGTCTTGGCATTAGCCCAGCAGCTCGTGGCTTGTCGGCTGGAGTAGGCTCGACACTTGCGCACGGCCGCGGCCACTGCGTCGGAGCTGTTGTGTTTGTTGGTGATGCGATCGATGTTTTCGATGGCTGCCTTGCACTCGTTTTCGCCTGGTTTGTTGCAACCTCCGGCGAGCGCCAGCAAGAAGCTTGCGAGAATGGCAGGCAGTAGCCGACAGAGACTGCGACCGTGACGGACTGCAAATGACGGCCTGTCGTTGACGGTAGCGGTGGCGTCGGCCTCGGTACGAGCTCGCTGGTGGGGAGCTCGCGATGTTCCTGTCCGGTTCGGCATGCGGGACGAGCATAGAGGATAATGGGGCTCGACACCAACTCAGTTTTCGGGGGACTGGGATTCGGAGTCCACAATGGCTCTCGTTGACGCTGCCTACCGTTCTTGCTGGAATGTCCGGCCGGGGCATTCAGTAACTCACGGAACAGGCCACAGGCAATGCCAGAGAGGATGCTCTCTGCAGGCAGCGACGGGATCGGGCATGTCGTGGTTTCTGCTGGCAAGCTCAACACTTCCGGGCGCCGACGATGCTTCTCTGATTCATTGCCGGTTGTCGGTCGCCTGTTGTGCAGCGTAGCGAACGAGCTCAGCCAGGGACCTCGGCTGAAGACGGAGTTGGGTTGGCTGATCTCGGCGAAAATGCTGCGTTACGAGAACGGCTAGCCCGTTGACCGATCGGGACACACCCGTTATTTTGCGACGGCGACTTATGCTATGTCCAGGTCTGTGGTCGACCAATGGATTCGCGAAATGGCGGACGACTCTCCGGAAACGGTGACCGCCGCCCTGGGTCCGTACCTGAGTGAGGAACGACGCGCGCGCATCGAGGAGGTTATCGCGTGTCGCTTGGCAGGGCTCACCGTTGTCTTCGAGAATCTGCACGACCCTCACAATGGCGCGGCTGCCATCCGCTCCGTCGAAGCTATGGGGATGTGCTCGCTGCACGCCGTCGAAGTCGCGGAGCCTTTCCGTTTCTCCCCTAAAGTCACCCAGGGTTGCGAGAAATGGGTCGACATTGCACGCTACCGCGACTTTCGGAGTTGCGCACAAAGGCTACACGACGGCGGTTTTGTGCTCGGCGCCGCAATCCCGGGAGCAACACTACCGCTCCACGACATCGACGTGCGCCAGCGAGTTGCATTGGTGTTCGGCAACGAGCACTCCGGCCTGACCGACCTTGCCGCGTCGAGCTGCGACTTTGCCTTCGGTATCCCGATGCTCGGGTTCACCAGAAGCTTCAACCTGTCGGTAAGTGTGGCGCTGGCAGTACACGAATGCGCGCAGCGTCGTAGGCTCGTGCTCGGATTGTCAGGCGATCTCACGGCTGCCGAACAGTCAGAGCTGCGAGCGCGTTTCTATGCGCTATCAATGGACGAACGTGCTGCTCAAGGTATAGTCATTCGTCACCAGAAAAAGGCAAAGCTATGAAAGGAATAGGGAAGCGGAACCCGGGCTCGCCGCCAAGAGCGGTTGCTCGGTCTACCAGAGCCAAGGCTGCTCGCCGGCTGCATTCGCTTCCTGTTCGACTGTTGCTCGGGTTACTGAAGTGGGGAATTCTGCTCGCCTTGGTAGGAGGACTCGTCGGAGGCGGGATCGGTGCCCTGGTGCTGTGGCGCTATTCGTCCGACCCTCGGCTTCCTCGGATCTATGCGCTGAAAGACTACCATCCCAAGCAGACAATTCGCGTTGTCGGGTCAAATGACGAGCTCATTGGCGAGATCTACGAGGAACGACGAACCTACGTGCCGATGGAACGCATCGCGCCAATCCTGCAGAACGCCATCATCGACGCCGAGGATGCCGAATTCCGTTCGCACCGAGGACTGGACTTCGCCGGGATGCTGCGCGCGCTGTGGGTGAACGTGCGTTCGGGCGAGACAAGGCAGGGTGCGTCGACGATCACTCAGCAGGTGGTGAAGACCTTTCTCTTGAGCCCAGAACGGACGTTCAAGCGCAAGCTCCAAGAAATCGTGCTCGCCCGTCGCCTCGAGAACGCGTTGACGAAAGACGAGATCCTGACTCTCTACTTGAACCAGATCTACTTCGGTCACGGGCGCTACGGAGTCGAGGAAGCGGCGCGTTTCTTTTTTGGCAAGAGCGCGATCGACCTTGGCGCCGGCGAGGCAGCGATGATCGCCGGCCTTCCCCAGGCTCCCGAAAGACTGTCGCCGCTCAAGCATCCCGAGGCGGCCAAGGCTCGCCAGCTCTATGTGCTGGAGCAAATGGTAAAACAAAAGCACCTCGACGCGGACGAGGCCAAAAAGATTGCCGAGGCTCCGATTCGAATCGTCAAGGCCTCCGAGACAGCGCCCGGATCGGCCCCGGAAATAGTCGAGATCGTGCGGCGCGAGCTTCTATCCAAGTATGGCGCCGACGCTCTTCCCACGCTGGGGCTCTCCGTCAAGACCACCATCAATCCCGAGCTACAGGCGGCCGCCAGGAAAGCGTTGGAGGACGGACTGCACGAAATCGATTCTCGCCACGGCTACCACAAGGCGTCGGTCAATCTTTCGCCCGCCGAAGCCAAGCAACGGATCAAGCATCTTGCCCGCAAGCTTCCGTCCGGTGGTCCGAAAGTCGGTGAAATCTACCAGGGCGTCGTCACCGGGATCGCCGGGCGAGAGCTGCTGGTCGATCTCGGCAATTGGCAAGGGGCAGCACCGCTGTCTGGGCCGGCTGACAGCCGTTTCAATCCGGAAAACAAACAGCCGAGCGATCGTTTTCGCGCCGGCGCTGTTGTCCACGTTCGCCTTGCACCCGAGCTAGGTCACCCCGAAGCTAGCCAGGCGTCGGCAGCGCTGGCTCTCGAGCTCGGTCCGCAGGCCGCTCTGGTGGCAATCGATCCGACCAACCGGCACGTATTGGCACTGGTTGGTGGCCACGGGTTTCAGGTTGGCCAATTCGATCGTGCCCTACACGCTCGCCGCCAACCAGGGTCGGCCTTCAAACCATTCGTGTACGCGGCAGCGCTGGCCACCGGAAAATTCACCGCTGCCACTATCGTCAACGACGCCCCAGAGGTCTACGATTTGTGGAAGCCAAAGAACTACCAACGAGAGTTCCGCGGCCCGGTCCGGCTTCGCGAGGCACTGGCTGATTCGATCAATACTGT
>JAZDLZ010000921.1:0-3826 GCA_043801535.1 Pseudomonadota bacterium | reverse complement strand
CGGAGCGCTATCTCACAGCCGATCCTCCTACCCCAGAGCAGGTCGCGTCCATGAGCGCAGCCATCGATGCCGTGCTTGTCGGCCACGCACCGCCGCTGCCCCTGCCGCTGCCCCTGGTCGGCACTGCCGGCACGGTGACTACCCTGGCGGCAGTCGCGCAGGCTCTCGAGCCCTACGATCCACAGCGCGTTCACGGCGCGCCCCTTGCGCTCGCCGAGGTGGAGCGGCAACTTGCTTGCTACGTGCGCCTGCCCGTCTTCGAGAGACAGAAGCTCTCGGGTTTGCCTGCTGCCCGCGCCGACGTAATCACCGCCGGTGCCGCCATCGTGGCAAGGATAATGACTCGTGCTGGGGCAGAGCACCTGATCGTGAACGATCGGGGCATCCGTTGGGGACTCGTCTACGAGATGGCGGACCGGAGGCGGATCACGAGATAGCAGGTATCTCGACTCGGACCAGCGTGCCCACTCCCTCGCGGCTGGTCAGCACGATCTCACCACCGTGACGGCGGACGATTTCCGAGGCCACGCTCAGTCCAAGGCCGGTACCCTGGCGAGCCTCCTTGGTAGTGAAGAACGGATCGAAGACTCGCGGTAGAACGTGGGGAGGGATACCGACGCCGTTGTCTTCGACTTCGAGGACTGCAAGCCGATGGGCGCCATAGGTGCGCACTCGCACCAGACGCTGATCTGGCAAGCGTTTGCTCACTGCGTCGACAGCGTTCTGGAGCAAGTCGAGCACAATGTCACCGAGTTGCCTTGAGTGTCCCCTGATGGGTGGCGATGGGCGGTCCTCGCGTTCGACGCGAGCCCGCTTGCGCAGCTCGTGTCCGGCGAGACGAAGAGCCTGATCGACGACTTCGGGAAGGCGCAGAGTCGTCGTCGGCTCTTCGCAGGTGCCGCGCGCCGAGAAGTGCAGAAGCTCGCGTACGATCGAGCCGATTCTCTGCAACCCGCGCTCGGTCTCGTCGAGGAGCTGGGGAGCATCAGCCATGATCTCGGCGGTGCTCGGGTTGTCCCCGACCATTTGCCCGAGCTCGTAGAGATACTCACCGAGAGAACGGACGTTCGCCATCACGAATCCCAACGGATTGTTGATTTCGTGGGCAACGCCGGCGCCGAGAACACCGAGCGCCGCACGACGTTCCGCGTCGGCGAGCCGGGCGAGCATGACCCGTTCCCTGGTGACGTCGCTCGCCACCACGGCGAGGCGAGTATTGCCGCCGATCGTCGAGAGATGGCTTCTCACCTCGTAGAGGATCGCTCCCGCTGGACAGCGAAAGTCCCAAGATTGCGGATCGCTCGCCCCGGTCAGCTCCGCGAACGGGCGTCCGCCAATACTGGTCACGTTCGAGTGAGCATCGAGCACGACCAGCTCGGTTCCGATGCGGCGCGCCGCATCGTTGGCAATCTCGATCTGGGCGTTGAGAGAGAATGCCCAGACAGCCGCTGGCAGGCCTTCGACCAACGCGGCGGTCAGAGCACGGGTCCGTTGCTCAATGATCGCTTCGGACAGGTAGTCTTCGAGCGCGGGAATAGCGCCCACTGCGGCTGCCACGCCGCCAAGTGTCAGCTTTCGTTCGCGAGCCATCGTGCTGCCTCTCTCTGCTGCTCAGTCTTGCACGGGTTCAATGTCGTTGGATCGGCAGCTTGCTACGGATCTTGAGGTCCAACAAGAACCTCATCGACGCAATACACGCGCATGGCCGAAGACGAATGGCGCGCCCCAGGCGCAATTCGATTGAGAATCGAGAGCACGTTGCGCTGAATGTCGTCAACCTCGGCAGGAGCGATCCCACCGTCTACTACTTTGCCGATCCACTGGTCTTCTCCGAGGGAAATGACCCGAAGATACGTCGACGATGGATCTTCGAAATAATGACGATCTCCAGCAGTTGCCTGGGCAAGTGCTTCCCGCAGCTTGCTGTCGACTTTGCAGCCGAAGAACAACCTACCTTTGGGATTGACGCGCATCTATTGGCAAGATGAGTACTATCTAGTACTCGTCATCCTCGTCGCGAAGCCGCTCGCGTTCCCGATCTCGATCCCGATCGCGATTTCGACGGCGGGCTCCTCCGTCCTTCTCTGTCCTGACCATCGGACGGCCACCAGCAGCGAATCCGTATCCGCCATTACCGGGGTGACCGGGATGTCCGGGGCGACCGGGGCCCTGCCCAGCCTGACCACCATAGCTGCGTTCGCCACCACTGCCAGGACCTCCACGACCACGTTCACCACCGCTGCGGTTTCCGCCATCGCCGCGACCACCAGCCCCGCCAGCCCCACCGCGACTGCCAGCCCCGCCCGTCGTCGCCCCCCCGCCAAAGCGTCCGCCTGGCACGCGGTCCCGAGCCTCATTGACCACAATGGATCGCCCACCCATGGCGCTCCCGCTCAACTCGCCGATTGCCGCCTGAGCCTCTTCCCCACTGGCCATCTCCACGAATGCGAATCCACGCGATTGGCCAGTCTCCCGATCACTGATAATCTTCACGTCCGTGACGCGCCGGCCATTTTGGCCGAACAGTGCCCGGAGATCTGCATCCGTGGTGCCGTAAGGGATGTTTCCGACATACAGCCTGGTACCCATGCGAGCTTCTCTCTGCCTCCTGCCGGGCCCCTCTGGGGATTGCGCCCGTTCCCTGATTCTGCGACCGGCCATGGGCCGATGTCAAACGATAAGAAGGCCCCTGATCCGGCGCTGGCGCGCCTCAAGACCACCCCTCCGCCCGCCGATCTAAGGGCAGCTGCGAGCCCTCGCTGCCCCCCCATCGAGGACACCTCGATGGGGCCCCCCCCTTCTGCGCGGCGGAGCCACGCTGCGCTCGTGGTCACTATCGCCGTTTTGGGGAGGCCACGGAGCCTGTTGACTTGGCGCCAGTTTTCGTTCACCTTCCTTCGGTGCTGGTCGGGGATCGTCCAATGGCAGGACAGCGGACTTTGGATCCGCTGATGAAGGTTCGACTCCTTCTCCCCGAGCTAGGTCGTCGCCGCGCAAGCGCGGCTTCAGAACAGGCAGTGGCGCACGCAGGACATGCGCGCGGCTCCGTACGGTGGGCACCCGCTGCGTGTTGAGGCAGCGCTCGTCCGGTATCCGACACAGTTTGGTTGCGGCGCGAGCCGTGCTAGGTGACTCGCCCGACGACTGCGCTTGCCTGACGAGAGCCCGACGAGAGCCTGACGAGAGCCTGACGAGAGATCGGCTGTTCTTGCGCAGGAGGCTCCCGCGCGTTTGCATGCGAAACTTGATCTGCGCTGGCAGAGCCAGGGCTACACTACCCCGCAAGCTGTCATGACGGGCCAGGAGGTGGGTACCTGGTAACCAGCGATTTCGGTGACTTTGGTACCGTTCGAGTCCGGTGGTGACTCTCAGTGAGGAGCCTTTTTTTGTGCTTGCCATGATGCCCGGAGGGGTCTAGATTTTCGACCTCCCCGTGGCGGGGTAGCTCAGCCGGCAGAGCAGGGGTCTCATAAGCCCTGTGTCGCGAGTTCGAATCTCGCCCTCGCCACTCTTTTGCCACGCGAAGGTCTTCAGCCGAGCCATTGACGGACGATTTCTTCTGCCTTGGCTCGAGCCTGGAAGACCTTGCGGCCAGTGAAAGCTGGCACTGCGCCCGCACTCTGTTGTGCTCTTTCCTGTCCTGTGCCAAATACCATCGACGGATTCTCCTGTGATTCCAGCAACATCTCGACCAACGTGAGCATTGAACATGGGTATAGACGACGCGACCCCAGGGTCGAATGATTGCCCACGATGGCAGTTGCCCTCTTGGCACGACGCATTCCGACGACTTCGATGGCTGGTGTCCTGCCCGATCCATGCTCGA